>NZ_WTKZ01000018.1:0-73282 GCF_011378805.1 Pseudoalteromonas sp. Z9A6 | reverse complement strand
GATGTGATAAATGATAGCTAATCATTTATCAATGAGAGATACAAGGCGCCTTGCTTGCTGGCGCGCTTAGGCTAAGTCGTTGCCACCTAAATGCATTTAGTTAAGCTTGGTTTAGACTGCATAGGTATCTAAACCAAGCCCACTTTCTGCTGTTAACAAAGTTAGTAAACATTTACGATAAACGCCTATTTACTTAACAGACTTAAATTGTTTATAATTACGCGTTATTAAATTTAACGTTGTGTTTTTTTGCAATTATATTGTAGTAAGGATTGCTATGGAAAGTTGGTATTTAGTTACGTGTAAGTCTCGCCAAGAAGAGCGAGCAGCCACCAACTTATTAAACCAAGGGATTGAAGTATTCTACCCCAAGTTAACCATCGAGAAACTGGTTAAAGGTCGACGTACCATTAAACAGTCAGCTCTGTTCCCTAACTACCTATTTGTTTGTTTTGAGTCACAAAACGGTAACTTTTTTGCGGTAAAAAATACGCGCGGGATTAGTGGCTTTGTATCTTATGGGCCAAATTATCAAATTGTACCTACAGAATTAATCGAACAGCTTAAAAGTGAGCGTTTACAAACTACCAGTTCTACATTACCTAAAACGGGTGATGTAGTTAGCGTAAATAACTATTCATTTAATAATATTAAAGCTATTTACAAAGAGCCTGACGGCGATATGCGCAGTATTTTGCTAATTAATCTACTTAATAAACAAGTAGAAATGAGTGTAGATAACAAAGATATAAACCAATACTAGTTATAAAGCGCAACTTAGGCTTTATGCCATAAAAAATTAAGTAAGTATCAGTACGTAGGAACTGCAACCTAGGGGCGGAAGCGTGCCCGAAGGGCTAGACAAGCAAAAAGTTTTGCTTTCAAGCTGGAGCGAGAGGAGCTCTGCGACGAACTGGAACGTGGGGCGTGCCCGAAGGGCTAAACTCATTACTAGTAGGTTAGGGTATATTTTTACTTTTGCTAGCTTATGGCTTTTAACCAATACGTATAAAATGATTCGCGCTTGCGCGTAGTTAGCCCTCATGCTTTAATTACAGCGCTAAAAAAAATAAGTACTCACCAAGGTTGGTGAGTAAGAACAATTTTAAAATAATTTTGGGATTCTACAATGGCGTTAAGCTGTAAATCACTCGCATCAATACTCGCAATACTAAGCATGACCGGCTGTACAATAGTACCAGGCAGCCACTTTGAAGGTATAGACTCAGGCGAGCAAACACAAAACCTCGAACAAGATCTCGAAAAAGTAAACATTCAAATAATCGACTCGCTACTAATAAATAAACAAAATCAAGCGCGTATAGCAGCTAAGCCAATTTCAAGCATCGATGGTTTAAACGTAAGCAACTACGAATACAAACTAGGTGTTGGCGACGTACTAACAATAGGCGTATGGGATCACCCAGAGCTAACAATACCCGCAGCAGTACAACGTACCGCAGAGTTTGACGGTTTTAGAGTACAACGAGACGGCACCATTACTTACGCCTACGCACCAAATATACCAGCAGCAGGTAAAACAATAAGCCAAGTGCGTAATGAGCTTGTTAAACGCCTAAGCCGAGTAATAGAAGACCCGCAAGTAGACGTAAAAGTAGTTGGCTTTAGAAGCCAAAAAACCTACGTTACCGGTGAAGTAAAACAACCTGGTGTATACCCAGTAACCGAAATTCCACTTACCTTAATTGATGCCTTAAACCAAGCAGGCGGCTTAACTGATGCAGCCGATTGGCGCACTGTTACATTTACCCGTGGCGATAAAACAGAAGTTATTAAACTTGATGACTTTTATGCCCATGGTGACATTTCACAAAACCGTTTATTGCAACATGGCGACATAGTGCATGTAAATCGTAACGATGCACAAAAAATATTTGTATTAGGTGATGTTAAAAAAGCAGGTTCAGTAACGCTTAACCGTTATGGTTTAAACTTAGCCGAAGCGCTAAGCGACTCGGGCGGCTTAAACGAAAATACAGCCGACGCTAACGGTGTATTTGTACTGCGTAAAAGTGACGTAGAGCAAACCGGTATTATTGCAAACGTATACCAATTACATGCTAAAAATATAGCGGCAATGGTATTAGCTGAGCAGTTTGAGCTACAACCGCGCGATATTGTATATGTAACATCGGCACCGCTTGCACGTTGGAACCGTGTAATTAGCTTACTGTTACCGTCAATCGCTACTGTAGATAGTGTTGACGATATAACTGCAAACTAAGGGTTTTTAAAAATGTTTGATTCAGTTTTAGTGGTGTGTGCAGGCAATATTTGCCGCAGCCCAACAGGTGAGTATGTTTTAAAGCAAAAGCTTGAAGGCAAAAATATTAAAGTATCGTCTGCTGGGTTAACAGCACTTGAAGGCAAACCAGCAGATGCAAAAGCAAAGCAAATAGCACTCGCACATGGCGTTAATATGGATGATCACCAAGGCCAGCAGCTTACATCAAGCTTAGTTGCGCAAAACAGCGTAATACTCGTAATGGAAGAACGCCATTTAAACGACGTACACGCTCGCTACCCAGAGGCGCGCGGTAAAACGTTTTTACTCGGTAAATGGATTAATAACGCTGAAATACCAGACCCATATCGTCAAAGCCAAGAGGCTTTTGAACACGTTTATACATTAATCGACAGCGCGTGTAGCGCTTGGCAAAAGTATTTATAAGGAATGGCTAATTTAATGAATACCCAGCCGAATAACAGCGCTAGTAACGCTAATAATAAAAGCACTAATAACACACAACCAACACAAGAAATTGATTTAATGGCGCTATTAGGCGCATTGCTCGATCGCAAATACTTTATAGTAGCCGTAACTGCGCTGTTTATGTTTGTAGGTGTTATTTATGCTGTATTAAGTACCCCTGTTTACCAAGCAACAGCCATGATACAAGTTGAAGACGGCGGCGCATCAGTCCCAGGTTTTGACGATATGGCAGGCATGTTCGAAAGTACTTCAGCCGCAGTAACCGAAATAGAGCTACTAAAGTCACGAAGCATAATAGGTGAGGCAGTAGACACTTTAAAGCTTGATGTAATAGCAGAGCCTAAGCTATTCCCGTTTATAGGTAGCCGCGCTTATCGTAAATTCACCCCAATGGAAGATGGCGATTTAGCTGAGCCAAGCTTTGGCGCTAGTAGCTTCGCGTGGGGCGGTGAAAGCATTAATATATTTCGGTTTGATGTACCACGTACCGCTGTAAATAAAGCATTTACTTTAGTTGCGCAAGCTAATAATAGCCTTGCACTTTTAAATGCTGACGGTGAACAAGTATTATCGGGTAAAGTGGGCGAGGAACTTACAAACGGTAAGTTTAGCCTAACCATTCGTACTTTAAATGCACGCGCGGGTACAGAGTTTACAATTACCCGTAAAGATCGACTTAATACTATTTTGGATTTGCAAACAGCTATTGGCGCAAGTGAAAAAGGTAAAGACTCAGGCATAATTAACTTAAGCTTACAAAGCATTAAACCAAGCTATGCTGAAAAAGTGCTTGATAAAGTAGCGGCTATTTATGTACGCCGTAATGTTGAGCGTAACAGCGCAGAGGCGCAAAAGTCGCTTGAATTTTTAGAAGTACAATTACCAGAAATTAAAAAACAGCTTGAATACGCAGAGCAGCGCTTTAACGACTACCAAATTAAACGCCAATCAATAAATATAACCCTAGAAACACAAGGCGTGCTTGAACAAGTAGTTAAGCTTGAAACCAAGTTACAAGAGCTAAATTTAAAACGTTTAGATCTTGGCCGAAAGTTTAAAAAAGATCACCCTACATATCAGGGAATGCTTGAGCAAATCGAAGCGGTTGAAAGCCAAAAGCAAGAGCTAGTTGGTGAGGTGGGTAACCTGCCAGAAACTCAGCAAGAGCTACTACGTTTAAAGCGCGATGTTGAGGTAAGTAACCAAATTTACACATTACTGCTTAGTAAAACACAAGAGCTTGATATCGTTCGCGCAGGCACTGTAGGTAACGTACGTATTATTGACTACGCCGAGGTAAATACCAGCAAGCCAGTTAAACCTAAAAAAGCATTAATAGTGGTAATGGCTACTATGCTTGGTGGCATGTTAGCCGTGGCTATTGTGCTTATACAAAAAGCAATGCACAAAGGCGTTGAAGACCCTGCAGAAATTGAAGCACTAGGCCTACTTGTATACGCAAGTGTACCGCACTCAGATTATCAAGATAAGCTAAATGGCTTTGTCGAGCGAGCCCGCAAAAACAAAACGAATAAACCTAAAAGTATACTCGCGCTAGATAACCCAGCCGACCTAGCAATAGAGGCACTACGTAGCCTGCGAACTAGCCTGCACTTTGTGATGATGGAAGCTAAAAATAATATTATTGCTATATCGGGCCCAAGCCCAAGCGTAGGTAAATCGTTTATATCGGTTAACTTAGCTTCAGTACTCTCGCAAAGCGGCAAAAAAGTACTTATTATTGATGCCGATATGCGTAAAGGCTATTTGCAAACCCAGTTTGGTTTAAAGTGGGACGATGGATTAAGTGATTACCTATCAGGCCGTTTAAACCTAGAGCAAGTTACTAAACCAACTAAAGTTGAAGGACTAAGTGTTATTACGCGCGGGCAAATACCGCCAAACCCTTCTGAGCTATTAATGCACTCAAACTTTAGCAAATTAGTTGAAGAAGTAAGCGCCATCTACGATATTATAATTGTTGATACTCCACCAATATTAGCAGTAACTGACCCTACAATTGTTAGTGCACACTGCGGTACTACATTATTAGTAACTCGTTTTGGCCAAAGCCATGTGCGTGAAATAGAGCTTACTCGTAATCGTTTTGAACAAAATGGCATAGACGTAAAAGGCGTAGTTTTTAACGGTGTTGTTAAAAAAGCGAGTAATGCGTATGGGTATTACGGATACTACAACTACGAATACAAAAGTGACAAATAGCCTTTAGTCTAAATCAGGGCCTATTGGGCACTTTTTATAAAAAGTACAAAAACAAGGTATTACAATGAGATAGTCTAAATTGACTGTCTCAATTTAGAAAAAAGTGTCTCAGTGGGGTGTAATATCACTGAGATATAAAATTGCTAAAATGCAATTTGATAGTGAGCCGCTACGTACTAATTTAGTAAATTCAGAGCGATTTATCATCAATAAATGAATGGTAAGCCATCAAAAATAGATTGTAAAACGTACTTTTTGCCCACGAGTATACCTCTAAATACTCGTTTTTTTACTGCACGTTTTAATATGAAACCAATTTTAAATTTAACTTTTACGAAGCTCGCAGTCCAAAGCTCGAAGCTCTACAACCAAACAAAGAGAGTAAAATTATGCACGATTCATTAACGGACCTAAAAATTGGCATTATAGGTTTAGGCTATGTAGGCCTCCCATTAGCAGTTGAGTTTGGTAAGAAATTTCCAGTAACAGGCTTTGATATTAACCAAGGTCGAATTGCACAATTACAAGCCGGCCACGACTCTACACTTGAAGTAAGTGATGAAGAGCTTAAAGAGTCTCCACAGCTTAATTTCTCTTATACAGTGTCAGATCTTGAAAGCTGTAATGTATATATTGTTACCGTACCAACGCCAATTGATGAACATAAACAGCCAGATTTAACACCACTTATTAAAGCGAGTGAAATGCTGGGTAAAGTGGTTAAGAAAGGCGATATCATAATTTATGAGTCAACAGTATACCCAGGTGCAACAGAAGAAGCATGTTTACCGGTAGTAGAACGTGTATCGGGTCTTGTCTTTAATAAAGATTTTTTTGCCGGCTACTCACCAGAACGTATAAACCCGGGTGATAAAGAGCACCGTGTAACTAACATATTAAAAGTAACCTCAGGCTCGAATCCAGAAATAGCTGAAAAAGTTGATCAACTTTATAAGTCAGTAATTACGGCCGGCACACATAAAGCGAGTTCTATTAGAGTGGCCGAGGCTGCAAAAGTAATCGAAAACACACAGCGTGATGTAAACATTGCGTTAATTAATGAGCTTTCAATTATTTTTAATAAGTTAGGTATCGACACACTTGAAGTGTTAGAAGCAGCCGGCACTAAATGGAACTTCCTACCATTTCGCCCAGGCCTAGTAGGCGGGCACTGTATTGGTGTTGATCCGTATTACTTAACGCATAAAGCCCAAAGCGTAGGCTACCACCCAGAAATGATTTTAGCCGGCCGTCGTTTAAACGATGGTATGGGTAAACATGTGGTGTCTGAACTGGTGAAAAATATGCTTAAAAAGCGTATTCATGTAGACGGCGCAAATGTATTAATAATGGGTTTAACGTTTAAAGAAAACTGCCCAGACTTACGTAATACAAAAGTGGTCGATATTGTAAGTGAGCTTAAAGAATACAATATTAATGTGGATATTGTAGATCCATGGTGCTCAAACGATGAAGCACAACATGAATACGGTTTAAGCTTAACTACTGAGCATAAACAAAATAACTACGATGCAATTATTCTTGCAGTCGGCCATAACGAATTTAAAGAAATGGGCGCAGAGCAAATTCGTGCACTAGGTAAAGCAGAACACGTACTTTACGATTTAAAGTACGTACTACCAAAACAAAGTGTAGATATGAGATTGTAATTTACTATCACTTACGACATTCATAATGTCTTGTAATTTATAAAATACAAGACTTTAAATAATTGGGTATTTTTAAAGGTAGTAAAGCATGACAACATTTCGCCCAGAAATAGATGGACTCAGAACCATATCACTTTTTTTAGTTGTTTTTCATCATTTGGGGTATGAGTTGTTTAGCGGTGGATTTATCGGTGTCGATGTTTTTTTCGTTATTTCAGGTTTTCTAATTACCTCTATAATCCAAAAAGAAATAATAAGCAACAGGTTTTCACTACACGCCTTTTATAAACGGCGAATTTTGCGTTTAGCTCCAGCCTACTTTACTGTAATTATTACAGTATCTGTAGTAGCAACACATGTACTACTTCCTACCGATCTAATCAGCTACTTTGAAAGTGTAAATTATGCCAATTTTTTCCTAGCTAATTTTTTTATGTGGTCAGATGTTGGTGGATATTTTGGAGTCGGAGGTGATTTTACACCTTTGCTCCACTTATGGAGTTTAGCTGTTGAAGAGCAATTTTATATTTTCTGGCCTTTATTTTTAATTGCAGTATATAAAATCACTAAATTTAGTTATTCATTGCTAATTTTCGGTGTGCTTCTTCTCTTAGCTCTTGCTATATCAGAGTTTGGTGCAAATAATTATTTAGCTGCATCTTACTATCTTATGCCAACTAGAGCCTTTGAACTAATTGTCGGTGCATTGCTTGTTTTTATTCCTCCAATTAAATTGAATAAAATTATTTCACATGTATTAGCAGTCGCAGGTATTGTGATGATTATTTGGTCGGGGGTAACTTATACCAAAGAAACGGTCTTCCCAGGAGTAAATGCTTTAGTACCGTGTGTGGGGACGGCTTTAATTATATTATTTTCCTCACATAGATATGGTATAGGGAAGTTAATATCAAATAAAGCAATGCTTTATTTGGGGAAACTCAGCTATTCAGGTTATTTATGGCATTGGCCCATAATTGTACTGGCCAATATCTATCTAATAGAAATCACGCACAGTGTTGCATCTATTATTATACTCATGACCTTAATGTTAAGTGCGTTCACTTACCACTACATAGAGATTCCAGCAAAAAGGCTAAATAATAGAAAGTTACGCACTATAGTATCATTAAATTATGTTGTGCCTGTAAGTTGTTTATTACTTGCATATTTACTCATAAACTTTAACCGCGGTTTTCCAGCTAGATTTTCAACAGAAATAGCGGTTATGAATGAAGCTATAAATTCTTTTCCAAATAAAGAGCGTGGTCGTTGCAATGAAGGTCCTGTAGTTAAACCATTATCAGATGATGATTGTATTTTAGGAATAGCTAAACCTATAGTCGACTTCCTATTAATAGGAGATAGTCATGCAAATCACTTCACTGGAATGATAGATGAAATGGCTAAAGATGCTAACTTAAGAGGTTATGATATTACTCAAAGCCAAACAATCTATTTAAAAGATTACAAACGGTTTTATGAGATAGATGATAAGGTCATCGAGCATGAACAGTTTTATGCACGAAATAATTACTTAACGAGCCTTTTAAATGAATCAAAATATCCAACGGTAATACTTGGGGGGGCATTTTTAAAATCAATGGAGTTTGATTATCAGTATGTAAATGATTCAGGTGAGCGTGTTAATAACATGTCTATTGCTTTGAAAAGTACTGTTGATTTTATTATGGCTAAAGGGTTGAAGTTATTTATCATAGATGATAACCCCTATTATAATGAAAGAATACAATATTGTGAATTAAACAACTCCCGTTTTAATTTGGATGTTAACTGCAATCTAGATATACAAGAATATATAGAACAAAGTTCCAATTGGCATAAATTACTTAATGATTTACAAAGTACATACTCAAACTTAGAAGTGATTAATCCGAATGAAATTATATGCGATTCTAAACATTGCCATAGTATGATTGATGGTATCCCACTCTATAAAGATAATGGGCATTTAAATCAAATGGGTTCTAGATTAATCGGGAAAAAATATATTGAACAATTCGGAAACCCACTGAGCGAGGCAGGTAATGATAAAATTTGACATGATTAAACAGGAATTATTAAAAAGCCCTAAAATATGGCTTGTTACAGGAGTAGCTGGTTTTATAGGCTCAAACCTTTTAGAAGCGCTATTAAAGCTTAACCAAAAAGTAGTGGGGCTTGATAATTTTGCCACGGGGCATCAGCATAATCTTGATGAAGTACAAGGCTTAGTTACCGCAGAGCAGTGGCAAGGTTTTAATTTTATTGAAGGTGATATTCGTAACTATCAAGATTGCGAAACAGCACTAGCTAATAATGGTGAAGGTATTGACTATGTATTACACCAAGCAGCACTTGGCTCAGTACCACGCTCAATTGCTGATCCAGTAACAACGAATGCAGCTAATATCACAGGCTTTTTAAATATGTTACAATCAGCGAAAGAGGCTAAAGTAAAAAGCTTCACTTATGCAGCAAGTAGCTCGACTTACGGTGACCATCCTGCATTACCTAAAGTTGAAGAAAACATTGGTAACCCACTTTCTCCTTATGCAGTAACAAAGTATGTAAATGAGCTATATGCAGGTGTTTATGCAAAAACGTATGGCTTTAAAACAATCGGCTTACGCTACTTTAATGTATTTGGTCAACGACAAGATCCAAACGGTGCTTATGCAGCAGTAATTCCTAAGTGGACTGCTGATATGATCAAAGGCGAAGATGTATTTATTAATGGTGACGGTGAAACAAGTCGTGATTTTTGTTTTATTGAAAATACAGTGCAGATGAATATTTTAGCAGCTACTGCTGATGATGACGTAAAAGCACAAGTATATAATGTAGCTGTTGGTGATAGAACTACACTAAATGCTTTATATAGTAGTATTCAAAGATCTTTGGTCAGTAATGGAATTGATAATAGAGATAAACCTACTTTCCGTGACTTTAGAGTGGGGGATGTCCGTCATTCTCAAGCTGATATTGGCAAAGCTAAATCATTGTTAGGCTATGTGCCTGAGTTTACTATTCAAGAAGGTATTGACCAAGCTATGCCATGGTACATAAGGTTTATAGGGTAAAAAGATGGCGTTGTTATTTGTCTCCTTAAATGAAAGTTTTAGCGTTGAATAAGGGACTATATAAGCCTTTATTCATAGCTAACATTATTACAGTCAAACACATTTAACTTGTGTTTTGTGTAGTGAGTAGTCAATTTGTTTTTATTCTCAGAGGACTAGAAATGCAAATGGGTAAGGTTTTTTATTTCGAGGTAACCATAATTTGCTAAAAAAATTTATTCATTCTGTGGGGCTGAGGCTCGTTGGTATGCTATTTACGTTTTTGGTCGGTATTTTGTTAGCTAGGAAGCTTGGAACCGAAAACTTTGGACGATACACATTAGTAATGTCAATAATATCTATCTTATTGATACCTTCACAATCAGGTTTAAGTTCGCTAGTTGTCCGTGAGGTCTCGAAATTAAAAGCTTTAGGTCGGCTCTCATTACTAACTGGGTTGGTTAGATGGAGTCGTTTATTTAATGCGAAAGTTTCTATATCACTCTTAATACTTTCTACTTTGATAGTTTTAATGAATGGAAAGCTAAATTTTCTTTCACCAAATATAATGTCAAACTATTCTACGTTAGTCTTTTTAGGGCTTTTATGCCTGCCTTTATTGGGACGTTTAGCTATCGATTCTGCTTTGATAAGGGGGAACGGTAATGTTATATTTGGTCAATCGCTGGATAGTTTATTGTATCCAGTAACTTTCTTTTTCATTCTTTTTTTTACTAGTTTCATTCTAGATGGCGAGATGACATCAGAGGTTGCTATGGCAGCAAGACTGGTAACCATATTATTAGTAGTGGTCATTGCCTCTATTTATATTGAAAAAAAATTAGGGGTTATTCATTATTATAGAGCTACTAACAGTGAAAAATTGATATGGAAAAATAATTTAATACCATTAGCTTTAGCCGATGGTATTAGAGTGTTTCATTCACACTTTTTGACAATAGCCTTAGGTGCAATTGTTGTATTATCTGATGTAGCTATTTTTAGAGTTGCGTCCTCTTTATTGCTTCTTATAAACTTGCCTTTAAATGTCGTATCCTCAATCGCATCTCCGGATATTTCAAAGTTATTTTCATTAAATGAATACGATAAGTTAGAAACTAAACTTAGATATTATACGATTATTATGATGGTTCCAATGTTAGTTGGGATTTTATTTATTATACTTTTTGGGGATTTCTTGATCTTGATTTCATTTGGATCAGATTATTTGGGGGCAAAGATACCTTTACTAATCATGTCATGTGCTACATGTTTCTCTCTTGTTTTTGGGTTGGGCGATGTACTACTTAATATGACTGGACACTCCAAAATAGTCCTTAAATCTTCAATTATTTCATTAGCATGTATGTTGGTTTTTTCATGGCCTATGATTAAATATTTTGGTGTTAACGGTGCTGCATCACTATTTGCATTTAGTTGGCTGCTATTCAGGTTTCAGTTGTTTATTGCAGGAAAACGTATTTATAAATTCAACATATCTCTATTGCAGACTAGTGCTACAAGGCATTGCTGAGTTAATACTAGAGCAGTGAAAATAAATTTTAATAAAATAAAAAAGGTACATTAAACTTATGTTCTATAGGGTGGTAAGAAAGCTTCGTTCGGAGTATTGGTCAATGATTCTGAAGCAAAGAATCATGGTTCATGGAAAGTTAACAATTAGAAACAAAAAAAATGTAAAGTTTAAATCCAATTGCTCTGTTAATGATGGCGTTTTTATTCTTGGGCATTGTGAAGTATTAATTGGTAGTGGCGTAACATTATCAGCTAGATGCATGATTATTGATACCGGTCTAGATTTAGATAGTAAGAAGCATATCGATAGTTACGTCCACATTAATGATGGTGCGTGGATAGGTGCAGGTGCAATTATATTGCCAGGCGTTACGATTGGGTTCAATAGTGTTGTTGGAGCTGGTAGCGTAGTAACCAAGGATGTGCCAGATGACTCAGTTGTTGCTGGTAATCCTGCGCGATTGATGAAAATAAAATAGTTGCTGGTCATGCAAAAGCTAATTACGTTCTACTTCGACTTAACTTTTTAGTGTCGTAATTTAATGAAACAGGAAACTAATTTAAGTTGCATCATTACTACTAAAGTAGTGGTAATTCAAAGCAAAACAACGACGCTCTTTACCTCAAATACGTGAGCTTGATACCGTCAAATTAGTGCTCAATGAAGGTTACTCATTTCTATGCAGCGCGCCCATTAGTTGTCGGTGAGAAGGCCCTTAGGCGATGGGTTAAAAAATTAGAAAACGATAGTGGTATCATGCCAAGCCTAAAGCACACTCTTGAAAAGCAAAAAGTTCAGTAATTGGAGGTGAGAATTAACTGAAGAGAAAGAAAAGGTTTTTAATTAAGGCTATATTAAACTGATCATTAAGTAGCATTATCACTCTCCTAGTGCTATGCGAAATGAATAATACTCGTTGATAGAGCAATATTGTTAGAAAAGTCAGTCGAAATAGCTTGAGTGTATTTGAAGTACCCGCCCATGATTTTAAGAATATTAATGCATCTATAAAAGTTGAGGTAAGCGAGTTACAGAGTAGTGAACTCTTCTCGGTAAGCTGAAGAGCTGCAACTGTCGGTTAGTACTTATTAGGTGCGTCGTATCATAGGAATATGGAGTTAGTGGTGGACTCCCGTTTATACCAGTTTTTAACAACAGAACGACTAGATGTATCAAAAGTGTTTAATTGTAAGTTTGTGCCTGATAATGGAAACCTAGATTTAAATTTAGTGTGAAATATCACTTATATTTCGGATGGAAAAAGTATTTTTTTAGCTGCAGTTATTAGTTGATCACAACAGTTAGGTTTTGTCGGGGTCGGTACATTCGCTCACTTAGCTTGATTGGTAGTTATTCTTCTGGTACTTGTGGAATTAAATCTTACTCAAACTTTTTTATTATCTTTTAAATGTTCATAAATAATATTTCCTTAAGACGTTAACAATCTAATTATAATGATGTCTCTAGGTAGGGGGGATTTAATAGTGGTAATAAGCATATGAACCATAAGTATAATATATCATTGAAATTCAATAGTATTTGGCTTTAATTTAAATTTATGCAATTTTGAATTACAATTACTAGTGTAGTTGAATGAAATTATTTATTATAGCTCTGTTATTAAATTAAGCTCTGTGCAATATATTTATCTTGTATTGGTCTGTTTTAAAAGTTAATAATCCCTCTACATGTTTAGCTCTCTAATAAAGGTACTAGAATAGTAATGGAATATAAATCAAAAGTTTTGTATATATCAATAATTGGTATGAGTGAACCTTTAGGTAAATCACAAGTATTAGAGTATTTAAAATATTTATCTGAAGAGTATGAAATGTATTTACATACATTCGAGAAAGATACTTCCGAAAAGACAATAAATGAAATTCAATCAATAATGGATGGCTACAATATTAAGTGGAGTTACCAACCCTATGATAACAAATTTGGTTTATTTTCAACCATAGGCCAAATGCTATCTAGTTCTATCACTGTTTACAGAAAGGTAAAGGTGAATCGAATTAATATTATTCATGCGCGTAGTAATATTCCAGCTTTAATTGCACTCATTACTAAATATTTAACCGGCGTTAAAGTGATTTTTGATATTCGTGGCTTCCAAATTGATGAAAAAGCAGAAATAGGACGCCTTAAAAAGGGCGGATTACTATATAAGTTTTTAAAGAAAATTGAGTTGCTTGCTTACAAACGTTCTAATGCAATTGTTTCTTTAACTGAGAATGCGAAACAACTTATTTCTAATGTTACCAATGAAGAAAAAATAGTTGTTATTCCTACTTGCGCTAACAAAGATGTTTTTAGATTTTCACCTGATGAAAGTTTTAAATTAGAAAATGGTTACTCTTTGACTGATAGAGTGATTATTCATGCGGGAACTGTAACAAATTGGTACGATTTTGATAGTGAACTACTTTTAGTTAAGCAGTTAATGGAAAAAGATTCAAAAATTCACTTCTTAATTTTGAATAAAGGTGAACATAGCTTTATATCTAAAAAAGTAGAAATGTATAACATTGAGCCGTCTAAAGTTAAAATAAAAGAGGCTGATTTTTATCAAATGCATAAATATCTTAGTATTGCAGATGCTTCAATTTTTATTATTAAACCAACTTTCTCCAAAAGAGCCTCAGCACCAACTAAGTTTGCAGAAAATTTATGCTGTAGACTATTTTCTATAACCAATAATAATATAGGTGACATGGATGCCTTTATCATAAAATATCCAGAAGTTGGCTTTTCTTTTGAGTTAGATGAAATTAAAAATAACATAGATGGTTTATCTTCTGAAATAATAATGAAATTGCAATCTTCTGATAAAGAAAGTAAACAATATCAAGAATTGTATGATAGCCACTTTACTAATGAGCTTGCTGTTATTCGCTATTCTAACTTGTACAAAAAATTGGTGAATAATTAAATGAGAATAGCTGTTTTTGATGTTTGTGGCACCTTATATAGAGCTAACACAACCTTTGAGTTTTTGGATTTTTATTTTCAAGAAAATTTAAAATATAAATTTTTTAGAAAAATAAGTAAATCATTTTTGGGCAAACTATTAAACTATCCTTTTTTTCGTTTTCTTAAATTTGATGTTCTTCGTTATGTGGCTATTGCTTTTTTAAAAGGTGAGACCATTTCAGATGTTAACAAAGCTGCACGTATTTTTGTTACTCAACATCTGGCGGAGAGGATTCAGCCAGAAATTAAAGTGCTTTATGATAAATATCAAAAGGATGGTTATTATATGATATTGATGTCGGGCTCATTAGATTTTATTATTTCCATCATTTCAGAAGCATGGGGAGCACACGATTCATACTCAACAGTGCTGCAAATTAAGGATAAAAAATTAACAGGAAAGGTGGCATTTGATCAATTATTTAATAAAAGCCATGTTTTGGATGAGCACTATGAGATTATTGGAGAGCTTATAGTCGTGAGTGATAATGCAAGCGATTACCAGCTTTTGAAAAAAGCAGATACTGGTTATGCTGTTTGTAACAAAGTAAAACAAGTTACGTTTTGGCAGAGAAAAAATTTAAAAAATACTAAGTTGGTTGAATTGTTATGAAGTTCTTTTTTTTACCAGGACATTATCTGTTTTTTAGTCGTTTAAAAACTAAGTTGGAAAAATTGTCATGGGCAATTTTATTTCTACTCCCCCTTATTACTATTGTTTTTCACATGAAAAATGAAATTTCATTTGAAATTACTTTAATTTTCTTAATTTCTGTTTGTGCCTTTTTCTCAATATATGATTTAGGTTACATAGAAAATGATGTGAAAACTGTGTTAAAGGAACACAACCCAACTATTAGAATTAATTCAAAAGCATTTGAATATTATCAAGAGAACTATTTATGGGTAATATTAGTTAAAACTTCAATATCACTTTTTTTGTTGCTTGTTATTCACTTACTCTCAAAGTTATACGTTATCGAAACTAATATTTTGCATTTTTCTATTTGTATATTTATAACTCGCATCGTTTTTTACTTCCATAACAAAATAAGAAGCGTCTGGAATGTATTAACTTTTTCGCTTTTAAGTTTATGCAAGTATGTATCATTGCTAGTTTTGTTTGCTCCAGCAAGTGAACTTATTTATTACATAGCATTGGCAATTTTAATGTTTCCAGTTGTTAGGGCTTTGGAACATGCAACTAAGCCAAAATATGGTTTAATTTATATCCAGAAAATAGTTGGTTCCGCAGATTTATTTAGAGTTAAATACTATTTTTTAATTTTAATTTTTAGCCTTTTATTACCTAGTTTAATACATAAATTCGATTATTTTTACTCTTCAATTTTTCTATATTATTTAATTTATCGATTGATTATATGTTTGTTGGTAAAATATAAATCTGAGAAGATCAATACTATCAGAATGCATAGAAGTATAAAAAAATAAATTTTTATACTTAATCTTTAGTATTTTCTAAATTTGGATGATTAAGTATTAAGTGACAATTACGCTTGCCGCTTTACTTTCTAATAAATATAGATGGTCACTACTGTCTAGACCGGTATTACCGAATTTTCTGCTCATAGAATATTGCTAGCGTTAAATATGGTGTTCTCAGAGCAAAGGATTTTGAGGTTAGTGCATGGTCTTAATAAACTCAAGAGAGTGCTATTCAAAAATGGATATAGATATAGTGTCTCTAGAAGATGGCTCATGGGAAAGAGGAAAGTGTGTATGTATAAGTTATTACGATATATGAGTTGTGGCGTACCTGTTGTAGGTGTAAATGAAAGTGTAGTTACAGAAGTAAGTAGCGGTTTCCTGCTAATTCATATTGATACACTAAGTGAGTTGTTTAGCAGTGAAATGAACAGTATCGCTCTTGGTTATAATTGCTTTAATAAAGTGAAAAATAAATTCTGTTTAAATATCGAACAGTCTAGGCTTTTAAAAATACTACAATTTACATGCCCTCATGAAGCTGGGTTGCAAGAATGAATTGGTATCAGCGGTTAGGTCTTGAAACCTCTTTTTTTTACGATTTACCTAACTTTTTAATATGTGTATTGGTTGTATTAATAGCAGGTAGCTTGGCTAAGTTACCACGTAACTATAAGTTACTTTTATTAGTACATTGTTGTATGCCTTTTTTTTTAAATGACTTTTTATTCTCGGCCAGTTATATGGGAGATCAGTTTAGATATACAGGTGCAGTTCGTGAAATAAGAGAGAGCTTTGAATTAACTAGCGAGATTGGTAATGTTGCAAATGCTAGTTGGATTCTCGCTTTTATACCACTCCCCTTTGTTGAAACGATAAAAAGTTTAGGTTTTTTTAATAAGTTAATTTTTGTTTTAATGTTTATTTTTTTATATAAAAAGGGTGTACTAACTCGGTTTTCGGCTTATTTTTTATTGTTATATCCTAGTATTCTGCTTTATACGGGATTAAGTATTCGCGATACAGTTATTTTTAGTTGCATGATGCTAACTGCTTATTTTGCGGTTAAACGTAACTTCCTTTTAATGGTTTTATTTATTGCCCCTCTTTATTTTATAAAATTTCAAAATTTCTTTATTATGTTGCCCTTATTTACTTTTTTATTATTTAATTTAGGTGAAAAAGGGCTTTCCCTTCGTAAGGGGTTAGTAATTTTAGTGATTACCTTTATCGTATTAATTATAAGCTTTCCAGTAGCCGCACCATTAATAAATAATCTTCGTTTAGCTATGTTCCGAGAAGATGGCGGTATAAATGTTGGAGATGTGGCACTAATAAATGGAATTGGTGATTTTATTTATATGGGGATAACCAGTGGTTTGTATTTTTTTGTGAAACCTCTGCCTTGGGAAGCTAGTAAGGTACTCCAGCTAATACAGTCGCTCGAAAATATAGTCATTATGATAATTGTTATTAAATTAACAATTCACGCATGGCGTAAAAATATGAACAAATTAATGTTTTGGTTAGTACTATTTGTTGCTTCACTTTCAATATACGGGTTGGTAGTCTTTAACTATGGTACAGCGGCACGGTATAGATTTTCTTTCATTGCGTTATATGTTGTATATGTTGCTTACGTCTGCAATATAACTCAGCTTTTTAATAGAAAAATAAAAGCTTAACACTAAGGTAACTGCTGTTTGTATATTAATAATATGAACATTATTAAAGGTTTTTAATGAAGTTATTATTTATAGTTAACGTAGATTGGTTTTTTATATCTCATCGTTTATCCATTGCATTAACGGCTATTGAGCAAGGTTACGAAGTACATTTAGCTTGTGGAATAACTGATCGTAAAAGTGAACTTGAAGCATTAGGTATTATTGTTCACTCTTTATCAATCAGCAGAAGTGGTACGAGCTTAATAAAAGAGCTGAAAGTCATTAAAGAGATGAACGTTATAGTGAAAAAGATTTCCCCCGATGTTGTTCATTTAGTGACTATTAAAGGTGCTGTCTACGGTGGTTTAGTTACACGCTTTAAAAATATTAAAGTAAGAGTGGCTTCTATTTCTGGTTTAGGTTTTGTCTTTATAGATAAAGGGTTTAAAGCTCGTATTCTTCGCTTTTTAGTCACTAAATTATATCGAATAGCATTAAGTTCATTAAATACTAAAGTGATTTTTCAAAACGAAAATGATAAATCTATTTTTATTGCAAACAAAATAATAAAACCTGAACAAAGCCTGATTATTAGAGGTTCGGGAGTTGACTTAGAAGCCTACAAGTATTTACCTGAGCCTGCTGGTGAAAAAGTTATTATGTTTTTAGCACGCTTATTAAAAGATAAGGGCTTAGTTGAGTTTTGCGACGCTGGAATAAAACTTAAAAAATCAGGTTTTAAAGGTCGGTTTGTACTAGTCGGCGATATTGATCTTCATAACCCTAATTCTTTAACTCAAGAAGAGCTTAATAATTATGTAAAGTCTGGTTATATTGAACATTGGGGATTTGCGACGAATGTTGCAGAAATAATCGCTCAATCCCATATTATGGTTCTTCCTTCATATAGAGAAGGATTGCCTAAAAGTTTAATTGAAGCCGCGGCCTGTGGGCGTGCAGTTATTACAGCGGATGTCCCAGGTTGTCGTGATGCTATTACACCGAATGAAACGGGCATTCTGATTCCGGTGAAATCTTCTGATGCCATAGTCAGTGCAATTGAAATGCTTTGTAATAATGATGAAAAAAGAATTGTAATGGGTAAAAAAGGAAGGGTATTAGCAGAGAGTTGCTTTAATATAGATGAAGTTATTGAAACTCATTTAAAGCTATATAAAGAGGTTATATGAGAATTGCAATAACAGGTGCAACAGGCTTTGTTGGAAGGCATTTAATGAAAGGGTTAATAGCAAGTGTAGAAGAGTTAGTTACTATAGGGCGACGTAAAACTGATTTATCTAACGTTACTTTTTATAAAGGCTCTATTGATAAAAAAACTGATTATAGCAAAGCATTAGGCTCAGTAGATGTTGTTATTCATTGCGCTGCTAGAGTTCATGTAATGAATGATGCTGCAAGTGATCCACTAACTCAGTTTAGGTCTGTAAACACTCAGGGAACACTTAACTTAGCAAAACAAGCAGCCCAAGCTGATGTTAAACGCTTTATATTTTTAAGCTCGATTAAAGTAAATGGTGAAAGTACAAGTGGCAAAGCTCCATTCACTGCAAGTGATAAGTCAGTTGTCGAAGATCCTTATGGGATCTCAAAGTTTGAAGCTGAGCAGCAACTACTTGAGTTAGGTAAGCAAACTGGTATGGAAATTGTGATAATCAGGCCACCACTTGTTTATGGTGAAGGAGTAAAGGCAAATTTTTTATCATTAATGCGTCTTGTGGGCAAAGGCTTACCACTTCCTTTTAGATCGATTAAAAATAACAAACGTAGTTTAGTATCAGTTTATAATTTGGTTGAATTAATTAAGGTATGTATTACGCATCCAAAAGCAGCAAATCAGGTGTTTTTAGCTTCTGATGATAATGACTTATCAACCGCCGAAATGGTAGCATTAATGGCGAAAGTGCAAAATAAAAAAAACCTTGCTTTGCCAGTACCTGTTTGGTGTTTTAAGTTAGTAGGAAAAATACTAAATAAAGCTGATGTTATTGATAGGCTTACGGGCTCCCTTCAGCTAGATATTACCCATACAATAAACACGCTTAATTGGACGCCCTCATACTCCGTTGAACATGGTTTTAAATTAGCAGCTAAAAAGCCCTCACAAGATAATTAATGGATTTATAAATGATACGTTTACTTGATTTTTTGTTTTCACTTTTTGGATTGTTATTTGTAATGCCATTTTTAGTGATTTTATACATTATTGGTCTATTTGATACTGGCTCACCTATATTTATACAGGAGCGTGTTGGTCGTAATAAAAAGCCATTCACATTAGTTAAGTTTAGAACTATGACTGTTGATACAGCATCGGTCGCAAGTCACTTAGCAAGTACAGCATCAATCACTTCATTTGGTGGGTTTTTACGTAAGACAAAACTAGATGAGCTTCCTCAGTTGTGGAATGTTTTGAAAGGTGAAATGAGTTTGGTCGGCCCTCGACCAGGTTTGTTTAACCAAGAGGAGTTAACTCAAGCACGTGAAGCTAAAAATGTGTTTGCAGTGCGCCCTGGGATTACAGGCTTAGCTCAAGTAAACGAGATTGATATGTCTACCCCTGAACTACTTGCTAAAACAGACCGTGAAATGATTGATACACTCACAATTGGTAATTATTTTAAATATATACTAATGACGGTGACTGGTAGTGGTAGTGGAGATAGGGTTAAATAAGGCCAACTAACTTTAATAGTAAAACGGCCCAATTGTAATATCTATTGGGCCTAAATTTCTGTTGCTTTTAACACATTGATTTAAATACACTATTTCTTGAAGAGTGTCTCGCGTGAGACACTCTTGAGACAGTTTTTAGGCATTATTTACTGCACCAATAGTCACATTACTTATATATTTTAACTGTCTCAATCAAGCGCTTAAGCTCTAACCGTGTAATAAATAAATCATCATTTAAAGCTACTTATATTAATGAGTTTTTTGTTATAGTTTTAATATTGTTAATTTCAAACATCATATTGGGTTATGCCCTGGACCGGAATCGAAAAGGAACTTGCCGTGGATGGTTTTATCCGTTCTATTTTAAGTGCTTCTAGGCCTAAAAAGCGCCTTATTACACTTTTTATTGACTCGCTTTTTATAGCAGTCGCTTTTTGGTTAGCCCTTATTGTTAGGCTTGATAGCTTTGAGCCATTAAAAAGTGCTGATAATTGGCTGTTGTTATTGATGTTAATCCCCACCGCTTTGTATGCGTTTATTAGTTTAGGTTTATACCGCGCTGTACTTAGATACATGAACTCACAAGCTATTTGGGCAATTGTACTAGGCACTGTAATAACAACGGTCAGTTTGGTTTTAATCGCCTTTTTTATAGGTATAGATATACCGCGCACGATGCCATTTATATTTGCGTGGTTGTGCTTATTAACTGTCGGTGGGTCTCGCGTATTGGTACGCGCGATGATTGGCAGAATGACGACAAGTAAAAAAGAACCTGTCATTATTTATGGGGCGGGTTCTGCCGGACGACAATTAGCGACGGCATTAGGTGCTGGTCCAGAATATTTTGTTAGAGCGTTTATTGATGATGATGCAACTAAACATGGTTCAATCATTCAAGGTATACCCGTTTTATGCTTTAAAGGTATTTACGAGCTCATAAATAAACGCAAGGTAAGTAAAGTTTTATTAGCACTCCCAAGCGAAACCCGTGCTCGCCGCAAAGAAATACTCGCCCAATTAGAACCTTTAGCTATTAATGTGCTTTCAATGCCCGGTATGGCTGATGTAGTAGAGGGCAAAGCAAAGCTTGCTGAAATAGCAGAGGTTGGTGTTGAAGACTTACTTGGTCGTGACCCTGTTGAACCAAATACTGATTTAATGACCGCTAACATTGCTAATAAAGTGGTTATGGTTACAGGAGCCGGTGGTTCTATCGGTTCTGAACTGTGTAGACAAATAGTTAAACAAAAACCAACAAAGCTTGTTTTATTTGAGCTTAGTGAGTTTGGTTTATATTCAATAGAAAAGGAGCTTAGTGAGTACATTACTAATAATAACCTTGATATTGAGTTAATACCTATAATGGGCTCGGTGCAACGTATTAACCGAATTGAAACTGTAATGACAGCATTTGGTGTGCAAACTGTTTATCACGCAGCGGCTTATAAACATGTTCCTTTAGTTGAGCATAACGTTGTTGAAGGAGTGCGCAATAATGTATTTGGTACTTATTACGCAGCAAAAGCAGCAGTCAACGCAAAGGTAGAGACCTTTGTGCTTATCTCAACAGATAAAGCGGTACGCCCGACTAATGTTATGGGTGCTACTAAGCGTATGGCTGAGCTATCGCTGCAAGGTTTAGCACAAGAGCAAGGTGTTAAACATAAAACACGTTTTTGTATGGTGCGCTTTGGTAATGTATTAGGGTCGAGTGGCTCTGTAGTGCCACTATTTCGCAGGCAAATAAAAGAAGGCGGCCCGATAACGCTCACACATCCTGATATAACACGCTTTTTTATGACGATCCCTGAAGCTGCGCAATTAGTTATACAAGCAGGGGCGATGGGCAAAGGTGGCGACGTATTTGTACTCGATATGGGCGATCCAGTTAAAATTAAAGATCTTGCAACTAAAATGGTTCGTCTTTCAGGTTTTGAAGTTAAAAGCGATACTAATCCACATGGCGATATTGAAATACTGTGTACGGGTTTACGCCCTGGTGAAAAGCTCTACGAAGAGTTATTAATAGGCGATAACGTGGGTGAAACATCACACGAACGTATAATGACAGCCAGTGAAGTTATGCTACCTTTAGCTGAGCTTAACGTGTTTATAGAAGCGTTAGATATTGCATGTCATAACTTTGATCATGAAACAATTCGCCAATTGTTGTTAGATGCACCCACAGGCTTTAATCCAACCGATGGCATATGCGATTTGGTTTGGAATGCAAAAATAGGACAGTCAAGCGCGGATAAACAAAAGGTTGTGAATATAAATTAAGAAATTTTTTCGCACTTTGTTGATGTAAAGGTATGTATTTAGCCTTATATATTAAATTAAATTTAAAGCGTGAGTTTAACTCGCGCTTTTTGTGCTTTGTAGTAAAGCTTTATTTTTAGAATAATAGAGTTAACTAAGATTAATGACGCGTATAGCGTATTTGTAACATTTATAAAGGAATAATTATGCCACGTAAATATTTTGGTACCGACGGAGTAAGAGGTAAGGTAGGGACTTTTCCAATTACGCCTGATTTTGCAATGAAATTAGGCTGGGCCGCGGGTACTGTTTTAGCATCAAGTGGTACGAAAGAGATTTTAATAGGTAAAGATACACGTAATAGCGGTTATATGTTTGAGTCAGCCATAGAAGCCGGCCTTTCTGCTGCGGGTGTTAATGTGGCATTTGTTGGGCCAATGCCTACACCTGCGGTTGCTTATTTAGCATCCACTTTTAGAGCCGATGCAGGCGTTGTAATTAGCGCATCACATAATCCATATTACGATAATGGTATAAAATTTTTCAATAATTCTGGTACGAAGTTAAACGACGAGCAAGAGCTTGAAATTGAAGCCTTACTTGAGCAAGCATTAAATAATAACGCTATGCAGTGTGTAAGCTCAGAACGCTTGGGTAAAGCAAGACGCATTAACGATGCCGCAGGGCGATACATTGAGTTTTGCAAAGGCATATTTGCTAAAGATTTAACACTTGAAGGGTTAAAAATTGTTGTCGATAGTGCAAATGGGGCTGCGTATCACATTGCGCCTAATGTTTATGCAGAGCTGGGTGCTGACGTTATTAGCATTAACGATAAACCAAACGGTTTAAATATAAATGAGCAATGCGGTGCCACGCATCTAGATAGCCTTCAAGCAGCTGTACTTGAACATAAAGCAGACTTAGGTATTGCGCTTGATGGTGATGCCGACAGATTAATGCTTGTTGATGACAGTGGCGCTGTGATTGACGGTGACCAAATCCTTTATATTTTAGCTAAAGCAGCAAAGCTGCAAGGCAAAATGCAAGGTGGTGTTGTTGGTACACTGATGTCTAACCTGGGGTTGGAACTAGCGCTTAAGGAAATGGATATACCGTTCAAGCGCGCTAAAGTAGGTGACCGCTATGTTGTTGAGCAGCTTAAAAATACGGGGTGGAAACTTGGTGGTGAAGGTTCAGGCCATATTCTACACTTAGATTATGCAACCACAGGTGATGGTATTGTCGCTTCTTTATTGGTATTAACAGCGCTTATTCAGCAAAAGCAATCATTGAAAGACTACGCAGCCGGTATGCAAAAATTACCTCAGGTGCTTCTTAATGTGCGTTTATCACAAAATAATGCGAATGAGATTTTAAATACTGGTTCAGTTAAGCAAGCAGTACTAGAAGCTGAAACATTATTGGCAGATACAGGGCGTGTTTTACTACGTAAATCAGGCACTGAACCACTCATCCGTGTTATGGTCGAGTCAACTGATTCTGTCGCATCTCAAGAGCAAGCTGAGCATATTGCTACGGCAATAAAAGCGTTATTGTAGAAATATATATAGATTATAGAAGGTGAGGTTTCTATCTCACCTTCTAGTATATCTATGGGCTACATATATAATTTGGGTTAAATTACTGGCTATATGGCACTATTAATTCCCGAGTTTGCAAGCTAAAACGTAGCTAATTTTATTTAGCATTTTAATCAAACGCTTCATGCAATCCCACGCTCAACCATCATTTCATTAAACGCAAACCCATCCTGCCTTGACGCATTAGCAACATAAGGCGCATATACTTCAAACAGTAAACGTGTATCGCTATGCCCTAACATATGTGAAATATAAAGCGGGTTTTCGTGCGCAGCAATATGCAGCACAGCCGCAGTGTGGCGTGTTTCGTAAGGGCGTCTGCGTGCCAGGCCCGCTTTTTTTAGAGTGGGAAACCAAAGCTGCTTACTCACAAAGTGATTATCAAGTGGATTGGACTTATGAGTAAATACAAACTCATTACTCGCTTGGTTTTTTAAGCGGTTGAACAATGCATAGAGTGTATCGCACATTTTTAATTCGCGGCGTGACTTAGGTGTTTTTACATCACACAACTCACCATTGACCCAGTTATGGCGAATTCGAATCAACCTATGGTTGAAATCTATATCTCCCCAACGTAAACCGTGAACCTCACAGCTACGCATCCCTGTCCAAAAACGTACTTTAAAGTAATCTTTCCACTCAATAGGTGCCGCCTCTAAAAAGCATTGCACTTCATCAGCCGTTAGCGGGTTAGAATCAGCTCGCTCTTCTTTAAGCGTTTTGTATCGACGCATAGGGTAAGCAAAGTCATGCTCTTCAGCCGCCAAACTTAAAATCGCAATAAGTGGCCACAAAATGCCATTAATGCGTTTGTTGGTGAGCTTTCGTCGACCATTCTTTTTTATCATCGTTAGGCTTTCACGAAAATAATCCACATTGGCGAGTGTAATTTCACTCACGAGGATATTCCCAAACTCAGGAATTAAATATTTATCGAGCGTATTGCGCATTACGCTTTGATAGCTCTTCTTCCATTTTGCTTTTTGACGATCAAACCATTCATTGGCGTAATCATTAAAAAAAGGGTAGAGGCGATCGGGGTCTTTAGTGCGTTGCAGTGTCTCAAACTTCGCGACTTTTTTGCTATCAGGAAAGTAGTCACGGTACTGAAACGTTTCTAAGTCAATTTCCGCGTTCATTTTTTTAAGGGTGGCATTGGCTTTTTTTAAATTAGCCGGCGTTGCCATGAGCTTAGTGCCTTCACGAAAGCGCTGCCCATAAAGGTGTAAATCATATTGAATACGCCCGTTAGGACGAATGCGAATGTGGGCCATAATAGCCTCCATTAGTTAGTCAATCTATAAATAGATCTATCCCTCACCAATGGAATTCGTTAGAATTAAGCCATCGGCTGGGTAGGGTTAAACGTCGCGCAGCCGATACGGGGTAGAGAGGTTCCAGTCTCTCTACCTCAACTGCTTATTTTATTGTCAGTTATACGAATACCATACACTAGGTACAAAATCGCGCTACTAACTAGAATTTCAGTAATTAATATAGCAGGTACTGTTTATTTATCCAGTGCCCCGTTGTAAGTTTGTCGATTTTGAAATCTTTGCAAACAATGTGAGTAAGTGATGACACTGGGCTTAACATAAACACATTAGCCTCAGCAGATAATTTAAATATCATCAAACCCTAGAGCATCACCTTGTGGGTCACTAAAATCTTCCCCACGTTTCCCAAGTTTTTTCTCCAATGCTTTTTTAGCTTCTATTACCTTGTCCATTTTTTCAGGTGCAAGTTCAATATCATCAATACATTGATATGGATTGACTGAGTCTGTGTCGCTATAAAAACCGAGACTACGTTTTCCATTTTCATCTAGTAACATTTGCAACTTGATTTGCTTAGCTGATGTGATATCACTAATTTTCACTTTTGAAAGTGCACTTAAGTTAATACGGTAAATCGTAGGCGGTGTTTCATTGATTTCCTGTGTAGATAAAAAACAATTACCCCCAGTTTCTTCCGTTAATCCAGCGAGCATCACGCAATTACTTTCTATGTACAATAGTGCTTCGTTTGCTTTTTTTACTATGTTCATACTACGATAGATTTTAATTTCATCTTTTAAGGAATAGATACTGATAATAAGCCTTTGCTCAACGATGTAGTTTATTTCTTTTTTATTAGCATAATCTCGCAAAGAAAGTAACGAGTTGGATATTACGTTATAACCATCACTAAATATCGCCCGTTCATCATCAGTATATATAGTCACTGTTTTAGATTTAGTTGATTCACAGAGATTTTTTAAATTGTCAACGCCATCCTTATTCAATAATAAGTCAAATTTTGGTACAAACCCTTTAGGAGCATCAAATGGGATAAGTCTGTTGTCACGCTCGATACGAACTTTCAATTTTTCTTTATTGATTTCAAATGAATCGTAAGGCGTATGTGAATTTGCGATATTGGCCATTTCTATTGCTGAGGCTGTTGGTATTGTGAGCTGCTTTGCTTGTTCTACAAACATTAAAAAATCAAGGTGCTCGGCTACTATCTCTTTAGCCAGAATATATATACGTGACTCGGCTTCTGTTAGGGTGTCAACATGCGGGTAGGAGCTTTTGGAGGTATACTCGATATCGACCTCAATATTGGCCTGTTGTGAATGGACACTCAAACACTGATTGAAGCTGCTTGCGCATAGACTCCACTGTCCATTTTTTAATAACCAATCTTTTTCAATATTTAGACCGATTATTCGCATGTTATCACCTGCTCCCATGATTAGTTTGCATATTTTATCATCGATAATAAATGAAATCCGAGCTTCAGCATCCAATTTTATTACGCTCTTTAGAAAATCATTTATCGAAGTTTGCTCTTTTGGTTTAACAACTATTTTTGCCATTATTAGTTATCCTTATTTTAAGGTTATGTTTAAAAAGTATTGTTCCAACGTTTGCGCTAGCAATGTTGAGGGAATGAGAGTTCTCAGCGTGATAATTAATTGAGTATTTCCATAAGGCGTTTTACGCCAGTTAAAATTATCGGCTTTACGTAAAAATTGGTGCTTAACCATATTTAATTTGTTGCTGTTAAGGCTTTTTCTATTTTGGATTAGTAAAAAAGTAGCCGTGTAATGCTTTAATGACCCTCTGTGGCAAAGAGTTTTAAAAGCTTGCAATGTTTTTTGGTTGCATTTACAAGTAAATTGAATATCAAGGGTTTCGATATTTGATTTACCCTCTGGTGTGTGAAGAATTACTTTGGGTTTACCCAATGTTTTTAGCGCTGTTAGCTCTTTAGAGGTAAAGTTTAAATATTGTCCTTTTGCTAATTGACGCCATTGAATATTGGCTGTTTTAAAGTCTAATATTTCATTATTAAGCGCAGTAAATAGCTTTTTACAAAAGTAATAAAACGTATTTGTATTTTTATCGATAAATTCTTCAGGTAAGGAGCTAATCCAGAGAGGTGTAAAATCACACTTATTAAATGTAGAAGGCTGTTTATTGATCGTGCTGCTCTTACCTCCCATGAGGGTATTTAATTTCAGTTTATTTATAATTTGGCTCTCTGCTAACTCAGGCTGGAACTGCTTTTTATCCTTATTGCTCAGTAATGAGTACTCTTGGCTAAGTGAGTTTAAAATACGCGAAATATCATTTGAACCTACAGGGATATCAAAGATATAGCGAAGCTCTGCTCGTGAGTATTGGCGACATGCAGGTTTGAGTAATGCAATTGTTTTTTCCATACCATGAAGGTAATGACGACGAGTCGTTGCGTAGCTAGAGTGTCCCAGCTCCTTTGCTATAGTGTCTAATAATAACCCGGTATTCATTTCGTTAAATGGTCGGCCTTCTAACCAAAAATCAAAACGCGCTAAACAGCTTTCCTTAGATAGCATTGCCTCTGTAGCTTCATCTTGAAGGATACTTGATAAGTGACATCCTTGACGCTGATAAGCGAGATGTAATCCCTGTAAATAAAGTAATTCCGCACCACCATGACGCAAATGATGGAAGCGTACTTTAGGGCCGAATAGTGCTTTTAATGCTTGAGTTGCAGGGTAGATATAATAGCTTGAGCGCAAGCCTATAGATTCGTGTTCAAAACCAAGTAAAGGTTTCGTTTCATCACAGCCTGTTTTGATTTTTAATAATATTCGTATAAGTTTGGCTGCTGGCTCTGGCATAAATACAGTAATTATTCTCGTCTTTTTATTTTTAGTCGTCCCCTCTGGCGTATTTCTTATAACGATACTAAAAAGCTGATTTTTTTGTGAGTTTATGTTCGTAATGTCACCTAGGCATAACCTTAAAACTTCGCCTCTTCGCATAGCTCCGTAATACCCTAAGATGACTGCTATACTGGAAAATAGTCGCTGCATGGCATGCCCATTTTTTGAAGAAAGTAATAGCTCTACGGTGCTGTTTATCTGAGACACATTTAAGCAAAGTGGATCAACAAGGGAAGGCAGTTCAGGGCGCTCGAACTGTTCTAGATCTAACTCATCAGTGAGCTCTTGATGCGCTGCACTGCGAAGGAAATTATATAAATGCCACGGTGTTGTTTTTTCATCTAAACGTTCGAACTCTTTATGTGCCCAACGATGCAATGTTTCCGGGTTGGAGGCATCGTCAAAGCTTAATGGGTTTAAGTTTTTATAAAAGTTTGTATAGCGGTCGATACTTTGAGGAGGGAGCATCTTTTTGTGAACCCCACCTTCATTAAATAGTTCATCAGTAAAGTGAAAAAACAGTTTAGGTATCACATTGTCGTGATCCCAAGTTGGCGCAGTAGGCCTCATAACATTTTTTTGGGATGATAATTTATAGTATTTAATAAGTTTTGTATGAGGCCATGCATCGACGAGTGCTTTTTTTACTGTCCCTGCAACCGCTTTATTCATCGGGGGAATGAATAATAATTTTTCTTTTGCCGTATCAATAGTATGAGGTTTTGTGGATTCAAGTGGCGATACATGACGCATAGGATCACTTAAGTCACGTAATAATTTTGGTGGCACTGCATAGTGGTGATGCCAAAATGATTGAAAAGTACGCAACCATTCTGCTGGGCTCATTGCAGCGAAATAATATGGTTCAGTATCTACCCATCGATTAATAGCATCCAATAATGATTTTGTTGTTAACGCCTTTTCAGGGGGATAGTTATAAAAGTTTTGCAAAACCCTT
Source organism: Pseudoalteromonas sp. Z9A6 (assembly GCF_011378805.1). Lineage (NCBI taxonomy): Bacteria > Pseudomonadati > Pseudomonadota > Gammaproteobacteria > Alteromonadales > Pseudoalteromonadaceae > Pseudoalteromonas > Pseudoalteromonas sp. Z9A6. The sequence goes on along the minus strand of NZ_WTKZ01000018.1, from coordinate 44,248 downwards.
AAAGGGAAAGCTGGCAGTGGGTAACGTGTGAAACTCGTGTTGCTTTCATCTGCATATGAAGCAATAGGTTTAGGGTGTGAAACTTTGAGTGTAAATTGCCCTTCGAAAAACTCAATACAAGTAGGTGTTGATAATATCCTTTGCCAGTACGATAAATGCAGCGGTGCCACTTCAAAGTTCAACACAAGTAATACCCAACCTAAATCATGCCATCGCTTAACTATAAAAGACTCACGCTGTGACTCATATCGGGAAAAACATTGACTTGCTCGTAGATTCTTTTTATGAATATTAAGTAGCCACATGGTTGACTCATCCGTAAAAGCTTGCTCTTTTACTTCAGGTAACTGCCAATTACATATTTCTTTCAAATAAAATAAAACGTGATCAAGTGCGTTTAAAAGCACCCATTGTTTACCTGTGGGTATACTTTTAATTCGTTTATTAATGTCGTTGAGCTGCTCTTTTGATAATGCTCGTTCATTAATACTCAAAGAGTTAATTAGATCACATACCCACTGAAGGTTGCTAGTTTCCTCGCAATCCATACCTAGCTCTACACGGTAGGTAATAATAGTCTGAGCCGTTAGTGCTTTTTTAGCCATGATTTACTCCTTTTATCTCAGCTAAATTTAAAAACTCAGGGATTTTATTTAAAAAAGAGCAAAACTTATTTAGTGCGATAGGAAATAGCTCATCGCTTCCTAGTTGCTCTCCATAATTTGCATGCCCAATAAGTCGACTTATATCTTGCGACGTGAGCGTAGGAGATAATGATGCTAATGCATGCTGGGCAAAAAAGTGTCGTAAATGATAAGGTACTACTTTTACTTCCCCAGGATTAACTTTAGACCACCACTTAGCCATGAACGATCGTAAAATCTTCGCTGATAATGGTTTTACCGATAAATTTTCATCAATCAAGAACCACATTAATGGAGAATCAAAAGTAGTAGATGAATGACGTTGTAAGTTTTGTAGTAAAAATTCGTAGCGTAATAATGCGAGACGAAAATAATCACATAACCAAATAGTACGATAACGACCTTTATCAAAAATGATGGCAGAGTGTTTATCGAAGCAATATTCTTTTTTAAATGTGATTTCGTGTGTTGGACGTGCACTTGTTAATGCAATATATAATAGTGCAAGTTCAAATACTCTAAAGTTATACAGCTCCAGTAAACTTTCTAGCGTATGCGTACTATACTCAAGCTTTTGGCCTTGCAAGTGAAGTTCCTGAAAAAAGCGACGTACTGAATCAACATTTATATATCTTATTGAACCTATAAAAATAGGTGGAGTGTTTATATAGTTTCGTTTTGCTGTTGATATATCATAGTGTAAAGAAGGTATTTTCCCTGATGTACTACATAGGTAGTCTTGTTGTTTAGTCGTATTGCGAATGAGCTGAGAGTCGTTATACAAAATAGGTTTTGGAGCGCTAAAAAATTTTAATAGCTCAGGCTCATAGATAGCTTGTGATAGTCGATCTAAGTAATATGTTTGAGCAATAAAAATATCAGATCTTATTTGATCACTGTCGCGTCTTTGATAATGAAAAGCACTAGAATGATGTAAGTTATTAACTCCAAGTAAAACGACTTGTGCTGGTGTTGTTAGATTTGGATCGCATTGAGCCATTTTTTTGAAGTGATTAAACAAAACATCCTTACGAACTAGATATTTTCCTTTTAATACCGGAGGAGTACGCCATTTACCATTAATAAAATGTAAGAATACCTCTTTCTCTTCCTGGCTCATCACCCAGCAATTATTAGCTTGCTTCGTTTTTGTTATTGCATCAGAGAACCAATGATTTAAACCATTTGGGATAGGTTGCCATTGCCAGTTAATCCCCTCTTTAGTTGGATAAGCAATAGCATATTCGATCCACGAAGGATTATTTCTCCGTACACTCCTTAAACTGTGTTGTTGACAAGGAGTATTACCACCAACAATGGTGATATCTGGAATATCTTTGCTCGCTCTACATGACGTGAGAGCACCGATCAGCCATAGATATAAGAAGTTAAAAAGTGCGCGATCATATGCTGTTACCTTCGTACTTGATGATGGCTTATATAGTTTTTTCAATCTTATTACAGCTGTAATTAACTTAAGAGCACAATGCCTAGCATTGGGGAATGGGGCTCCACTATTTTTAAATCTTTCTTTTGATTTTATGGCTTCATTACTCATCGTTTATACATTTCTCGTTTAGTTGTTCGTTATTGAAATCGGTTAACTTTAAGCTAAATAGTAGGGCTACCTCAGCACACTAGTAGCGCTTAAAAACATGAATAAATCCCATGGTATTTATTCAAAAAATTCTGTTAATGAATTCAGTTTTTATCAGATACATTTATCACCTCTAATACTTGACGGAGATACTTGAGCTAAATGACTAAGCTGTTTTTTACTGGGTACCGCTAAATTAAGTGATTTAGCGTTGTTATGTCGGCTGTGTAATTGCTGCGGTAAAGATCTGAATTCAGGTGCAAGTAGTGCTGGCTTTATTAGCGCAAGGGTAGAAATTATTGGCTCAGCTTCATCATAAATAATGAGTGATGCTATTAACTTATATGCTGCATCATGACTGAGAATTACTTTAATTAGAGGTATAATGGCTAATACAACGAACTGTCCTTCATTTTCAGTCTTCAGCACTGGTATAGGACAGGAATCAAGCACACACTGAAGTTCTTTAATTGAAAGATACTGAATGTCGAGTAGTTTTTTCTGCGTAATCCTATCGTCTGATAGCAAAGCAGTCAGCGTTGGGTGTTGTTGCAATTCAAGTACGTTTAAAGGTAGTTTTTTAATCTTTGGCACAACAAGAGCTTCCTATATAATTCAATTTTACGATTAGCGATATGTTCATTTTGTTATTTATTAATATTGCTCTGGCTTCACTAAAATAGAAAAGTGCACTTCAAAGGATTTAAATCGATTAACGTTTGTATTACCTCAATTGGTAATTCTTTGAAGCTCCGATTTGCTTTCAATTGCACAGCATCACTTTTTGCAAATTTACTCAGTAGCGGATGAGTTATTAGCTTTATCTTTAAAAGTGGAATCGATTTCTGTCTATATTTCATAATTAGCTTCTCCATATATTTTAATCACCAAAGCAGCGTAAAGATTTTGTTTCACTGCAGTGGTCATTTAGTCATGCTAATAAGGCCTACATAATCGAAGTCGAAGTAACAAAAGTTACTTCGTTAGGATCAAGCAAGGGAATAAATAGCTCCATAGGTACAAGTCGAATCGTAAACATTATTTTTGATATATAAAAAAATTAGAGACCCCTAAAAAGCATGCTGTAATTTTCCTTTTTTAAATATTATTTAATTTCAATGAGTTAAGTTTTGTTTTTTTTCTAAAAAAAGGGTGTTTTTTATGTTTTTTTTATTGATGTTATGTTTTAAGTGGATTTTTAGGTGATAAATAAGGCTATTTATGCGTTTTAATGTGGACGTTGGAAGGGAGAGTGACTGAACAAGTATTTATTTAAGGAAGACGTAGTTCGTATAACTAAAGCATATAACGATGAACGTTAGTATTGATGTTCTGATTTTTAAAATAGTTGCTTAACGAAAAAATATGAAGCAGAGAATGAACGCCTGTTCAGCTAATAAACTTTCAATTTTCCGCTATTTCCGCGACTTTAAGTTCTGAGTTTTATTCATAAATTTAAGATAGTCTCAAAAATGAATATCCACCCATCTAAGCGACTTCAAACTTTAGGTTTTTCGCAAATTAATAGATTTTTGATGAGTTCCAGAAATAGAGCACCCTATTTAACACTCTCTAAAATTTGAATTTTAAAAATGACTTTTAATTCAACCGGTTAATTTTTATGAGGTTTTTATTGTTTTATTAATTATAAGTTTTAGATTAGGTACAAGTGGAATCGTAAACATAATTTTTTGACATATAAAAAAATTAGAGCACCCTAAAAAGCATGCTGTAATTTCAATTGGTTAAATTTTAATTTTTTTAAACAAAGATTATTTTTATGTTTTTTAATTGATTTTGTGTTTTAAGTGGTTCCTGAGGTGATAAATAAAGCTATTTATGCGTTTTAATGTTGATGCAGGAAGGGAGCGTGACTGAATAAGTATTTATTCAAGGAAGACGTAGTTCATATATATAAAACATATACCGATGTACGCTAGCATTGATGTTCTGTTCTGATTTTTAAAATAGTTGTTTAACGAAAAAATATGAAGCAGAGAATGAATGCCTGTTCAGCTAAAATAGCTCCAATCGGTACGCTTTCTCACAAGTTTTTTCGCGAAAATTTTCGCACCTTCAAGTTTCGTTATTTTTTCGCCCTTTGAGTGTGGCTTTAAGTATGTAAGTAGTACTAATGACATATAAAAATAGCTCTCGTAAACCCCAATTTACGATAGCTATTATTATGTTTAATAAGGGTTGAGTTAACTTCTGTGCTCAATGGACTTCTAAGGTTTCACCGTTGACAGAAATTCAAAGACGCGAGAAACATTTAACAAGGTAGCTTGGGCCGTAGTCATAACAACGAATATTGCGTTCGTTGCGATTTAAATTAAGAATATATTTAGTTAATAATCTTGAAGTGGTAATGCATTTGCATTACCACTGATTGTAAGCTTAGTTTTGGGAGAGCATATGACACAAGTAGCTTTAGTTACAGAATCAACATTAACCGATCGTTTTCAAGCAACCGTACCTAATGTTGAACGCTAAGCATTGCACTTAGGTAAAAAAATAAAATTCAGTTTGAAATTCAGCCTAACGGTAATGTCATGTTTGCACGCGTGAAGTCACCTGAAAGTGAGCCTATTGTTGAATCCTTTTTAGCTTTTTATTGCTAATGATATGCAAAAGCACCCTGAAAATTTCAGCTACTTACGGAGGCTATGCGAGAGTATGAAACATCGTTTAAGCGCTTACAGCAATTAATAGCAAGCGCGTTTATATGGGGTGTTGTCGTCACATAGCTTAGAACGGGAAGCTCATGGCCCACTTGTCATTTTCGTAGACAAAATCAATCGTTTTTACTGAGCCGTCATTCAATGTATATTCATACATGCATGCGCCTCCCCACTCCTTAGGCAGTCCTTCTGCTTCTATTGTTTCAGCATCGAGATAACAAGTCTTTTCATTTAAAGTCATATTCCCCGTTTTTTGTTCATGTATTTTTTGAAGCATTTTGCCAGCATTCTGTAGCTTACTCTCTGACCAGTTAGCCATTTTTCTTGTTTTTCGTCCTTTAGGATCATAAACAACCGAAAAAGCGGTTTTAACATCACCGGCTTTAGCCGCTGAATTAAAGGTATCAATGACTTGTTCAGGAGAACCATTAAATGGTGAGCAGGCTGTGAGAAGTAGTGATGAAAGCGCGAGCAGGGGGATCGTGTTTTTCATAATTCAATGTCCTTATTTGTTTGTATGTTAATTGTACATATTTAAGTTAGCAGCTATATAGGTTATTTACAATTTACAGACTTAACTTTATGAAAAGTAGCCTGCTATGGGCGATGGAAGATAAATTATCGGAATATATTTTCACTATTTTAACTTCCGATCTTAGCTATGACAGATCGTTTCAAATTATCAAGTTTAGGCATTTTTGTGATCCATCACAAAAGTGAAGTCGGCAAAAAGTCTTTTTAAGGGGTTACAGTTGAGCAAGGAAAACGATTTTTACTCTTACCTTCTATTTCCCTGTAAAGTTCATAAGTTTAAAATTTACATTTCTATGATGCGTTGAATGACTTTGTCATGAAAACTACTGTAGTCTGGTGTCGCGCGAGGATGAGTAATTCTGGAGCATGTGGCATTTTCGGCGGTAAATCTCCAATATTTCCTTGGTATAATATCCCGATTATCATAGCCGCCAAAGTTTTCTTCAAACAGTTCCCTTATAATTGGCTCTATCCCTGTTAAGCCTGCTGAAAATGTTCTCATTTAACCTAAACCTATTTCACCAGTGTCATAAAATGGTATCAATAATGTGCTTTATGATACTAGTTTGGTAGTGTCATTCAAGGAGCATTTTTTGTATCCATAACAAGCTATCATTTATCGAATCAATTGTTTACGAGAGGCGTTAGGTGTAAAATAGCATTAAATACAAGTTTCTTAAAAATGGATTTAAAAATGGATTTAAAAATGGCTAGTAAAATTATCGGGCTTACTCTAATTTGTATTTCAGGAGTTGCAGAGTCAGCAAGTTGGTCTGTGAATGAATCAATCGATGAATGGACTGATGAAGTAGTTGTTAGTGGTTATTATAGTGATAGAGAGCTTGGAGTTTGGTCAATTTATTGCAATGGCACTGTTAATATGTATCACAAACCTAAGCACGGAAGGATAATTGGAACAGCATATGCAATCATTAGAATAGACAAAAATAAAGTACACGAAGGAATTAGATTAGGAGAAAGCCTGAACCATTGGGTTTATCCTTTAAAACAAGAATTATCCTATAAAAGTATTAATATATTAGATGAAATGCTTATTGGAAAATCAATGATGGTTAGATACAAGGATTTAGAGTATGAAAAAGGTAAAATTTCATTGAAAGGATTTAGTGATACATATAAAAAAGTTAGCGACGCATGTAATGCTAAAAATGGGGAAGTTAGCGGCGGTTAATTAGATTTCAATCGTGTGTACTAACACTCACCTTTTCAAGTTGAATTATCAGATATTGTGAGCCTGTAACGGATTCTGTGTAACTGCCCGTTGTTAGATTTTAAATATGCTTACTACTGAGGCGCTCCTCAAATTCAATGATAAAACGACTCATGTCTCGAGTTGGCATCGTCTATTTTTTCGATGCCTCTTTTATTGCCAAATAAATCATTTTTCTTGCAGAATCGTTATTTGGAAAGAGCTTACGTTTTTTAATCGCTCGACGAATAACGCTGTTAAGTGATTCAATAGCATTAGTTGTATAAATGGCTTTGCGTATTGCCTCAGGGTAATTAAATAGCGTATTTAGATTATCCGAATTCGCACGCCATGACTTGGCTATTTGAGGGTACTGACTGTCCCATTTCTCTGCAAATCGCTCCAACTCTAGCAACGCCTCTTCTTCTGTCGACGAACAGTAAATCAACTTTAAATCTGCCGTCACGGCTTTATAATCTTTCCATGAAACATATTTCAATGAGTTACGAACCATATGCACTATGCACAACTGAACATGTGTTTGCGGGTAAGCTGTATTTACCGCATCAGGAAAACCTTTCAGGCCGTCTACGCACGCGATTAAGATATCTTCAGCGCCCCGTTGACTTAATTCAGTGAGCACAGCTAGCTAGAATTTAGCACCTTCATTTTCAGAAATCCACATGCCAAGCAGTTCTTTATGACCATCAATATTAATACCTAAGGCAAGGTAAATAGACTTTTTGATAGCGCGCTTATCTTGGCGTGTTTTTACAACCAAGCAGTCCAAATAAACAATAGGATAAATGGCATCCAATGGCCGGGATTGCCATTCTGTAACCAGCTCCATCACTGCACTGGTTACACGTGACACCAATGTAGGAGAAATATCAGCGCCATACCACTCATCAAATGCATTAACGATATCACTGGTGCTCATACCTTGTGCATATAGCCACAGAATCTTATCATCCATTGAAGTAAATCGAGCTTGATGCTTTTTAACTAGCTGTGGCTCAAAAGAGCCTTCACGGTCACGGGGCGTATTAAGCTCAAACTCACCATCTTCCGTTTTTAAGTATATTAGCTATTTTTAATAGATTTTTTGATGAGTTCCAAAAATAGATCACCCTATTTAGCAATCTCTAAAACTTTTTTAAAAGTTATTTTAATTAAATGGTTTATTTTTTTGTGGTTTTTTACTGATTATATGTTTTAGATAGGGTTTAAAGGTGGTTAAAAAGATTATTTATGTATTTTTTATATGGACGCATCAAGAGAAAACTCTACGTTTGGCTGCTATTATTTTTCGGAGGGGTTACCATATCATTCACAATGATTTGAGCATTTTTACAAAGCGGACGTTTAAATAACCCAACCCTGTCCAAAAGGATTAATTTGATTTATACATCTTAACTTTATAAATCAAAATTCCTTTCTATATGATTCATAAAACGTAGACTTTTAAATCATAATTCGATATAAGTTGATTTATAAAATACAAGAGTTTAAATGACATGTATCATTGGCAACAAAAAAATTGGCCTCAATTCGAATATGATGTGACACGCTTTGAGGCAAGTGTCAGCGAGTATTCGAAAAAAGCCTACAGCATTGAAGGGGCATTATCGCAAATACCGTCAAAGGACCATAATGATGCATTTATCCACTTACTGGTTGAAGAAGCATTAAGCACCAGTGCCATTGAGGGTGAAAAACTTAACCGTGAAGAGGTGCGTTCATCGGTTGCTCGTTTTCTAGGGTTAAAAGAGCCAGAACGTGGTGGTTACTTCCCTAAAGAAAAAGGTATTGCGGCGATGCTTGTTGATGTGCGGAAAAGCATTAAAAGCGCTATGTCTAAAACCTTACTTTGTCATTGGCACACGCAGCTATTACACGGTAGTGAAGATTATTATCTAAACCCTATTACTAAAGGCGATTATCGAGACTCGCCTGTTGATGTAATAAGAGAAGATTTATACGGTGATAGTGAAATCATATACAAAGCACCCGGTAATAATCGCACTGAGGTTGAACATGAAATGGATGCTTTTATACAGTGGTATAACAGCGCCAATAGTTCAGGCCCTATAAAAGCAGCCGTTGCTCATTTATGGTTTGTCGCTATTCACCCGTTTCAAGATGGGAATGGCCGTGTTGGTAGAGCCATAGCAGAGCATGCGTTATTTCAAGACTTTTCGAGGCCTCCGCTTTTTAGTATGTCGAGCATGATTAATACTAATCGAATGGAATATTATCAACAGCTTAGAAATACCAATGCCAGCTTACAAATTAATGAGTGGATAGCATGGTTTGTTGAGTTAGTCAGAACTTCGCAAGATAAGTCACTTGAGTCTGTTGAATTTGTATTACAAAAATCAAAGTTTTGGGCTGAATATAGGGAGGTCAAACTCAATCAACGCCAAGAGAAGGTGATGAAAAAAATCTTCACTGTCGGCGCTGATGGCTTTGTGCGAGATGGTTTAACCAATGAAAAATATCGAGCGATTACTGGAGCGCCTCCGGCAACCGCAACAAGGGATTTAAAATCATTGGTTGATAATGACTTGCTTTACCCGTCAGGTGAAGGTAAACGTGGTTTACGTTACTTTGTGAACTTCCCGCAAGAGAAAAATCTATTTGCTGACAAAGAAGATGTTTCACTAGCTAATGATGTTAGCCTAATTAATATTTTTAAGAAAATAGAGCGTAATATTGAATATTTCCGTGGTGAAAAAAATTCAGGCTTAACAAAGCTTATTGATGAATATAAGGCTCTATCATTAGATGATAAAGTAGCGGAGCAAAAGTTAGAAAAGTTTTTAGGACGAAACAGGTAAATATAGTTTTAAGTTACCGGTATCTGGGCACACTATTATCTATTGGCTCGTGATACAAGGGTTGTCTCCGTCAGTAACAGTAGAAATCGGCTATTCATTGTCAGATTTGATTCAACTCTAGAAATCAAATCTGGCAGTTCAAGTTAAGACTTATTCAGCTAAACGCTAAGGTCTAAGCTTATTTAGGCTATAAGCGTCTTTACTTTAAATTGTTAGTTCCGTCGGCCATTTCTGAAAAGCACATACAGGAACAATTTGGAGTGGCTGAGGGATTACCAAAGCAGTTGCGTGATTAAAACCAGCTGAGAAATTAGGTTTACGTATGAATATATGCGGCTTAAATGACAAACCGAAGCCTTTTCAAGCATACCCGATTGTTGTGTAGAGACGGTATAAGCAGCAAGACAACGGGTTTAGCACTATGGCGTTCAATACTGAAAGACAATTACAGGGATTGTTATATTGCTTAGGGCCTATCCGATAAACGACTATTACGCTGTAAATCCATGCTGTAGCCCGCTAATGACTCTGCGTATTAATTCACGGCCACGGATACTGTTCATTATGGCTCGCGCGGGTTGATTATCAAACTGAACATTGGGTGTGTCTAACCATATATTCCAATTATCGATACTGCTGAAATATGCAATCCCAAAGTTTGATAATCGTGCCACTTCTATCGCATTCTCACTGATCTGTTTATTTAAGGGCTTATCTTTGTTACATAACAAAGTACGCTCAGTTGTGCCCAACACTTTTGCTAAAGTACCCAATTCCCATTGTATTAAAGTAGAAAAAGTACGCAAACCGGCTGTTGTTAAGCCTACTTTAACTATGGCTATTTCAGCCATAGGGTTTGAGTGTGTATTTAAATTACCAAGCGTGACGACATTGAGAAAGTCGTGCCTTGTACTTCTATTTTGTATCGAACTCATTAGTAACTCACTATAATTAATGACAACTACCTTTAGCGTGCGCAGCTAACCCGCAAAGCCCTGAGCAAAATACTATAGCAATGTAATTAATAATATTCTGAATCACATACGGTTTTGGGACATAAAATACGTATGCCGACTTTTACGCTATCAAAGCTGGAAAACATTGCTGATTAGATAAAAGAACACTATCTGTTTCTATTTTTAAGAGCGTATAAACCAGTGACGAGAGCCACTACAGACATAGCTAAAATTAATAAAGTGGCTATTTGTATTGCGTTCATAAATTATCTCCTGATGAGTATATTTTAAACTTCATATTAAACTATAACTTTGAAAATTTTTAGTACAAATTTAATATGTACAGACTAAAGCTTTATTGTTGTGTGTTTTGTTTTAAATATGGTTTATTTAATTGGTTTGGCGTTAGCTAAAAAAACGACGGTGGGGTGTTTACTAAAGTGGTAATTAGGCCGGAAGTTGAAATGCACTCGATGAACAATAAATAGACGTGCGATACTTGAAAAAATCATAGTCACTCCTTTTGACGTGTCCCACCATGGGGCTTATGATAATAAATTGCAACAAATTACCCTGCTGAAGTACATCTAGCAGCATCGATTCAATCAATTATTTCCCTCATTTTTATGGCGGGCGTATTTTTACTAGGCGCATTAGTAACGGGAAAATGGATTGTGCGACAGCCTCCCTATAGCGTATCTATTGTTACTTGTTATAACTATAATTACTCAAGATGTTACAAAGGCTGCTCCTCGTGAGGTAAAACGCTAGGTGATAAAAAATAGTGTTTAGAACTAAATTCTTTCAGTAATATAGATTGTTTTTTCGATACGATATTTAATCAAATGTTATCGTATATGCTTGGTAAATAATGATAGTAATAAGCGGGCATACGAAAGTAAAAATGATGCTTATAAGATTTTTTCAAGATGTTAAAATCCAGGAACCCACCCGATAGCTGGAATGATTCAATAAAAGTTTCTAAAAACAGAAAGCGCTAAATTCTGCAAAACCTTGCCTAACTCCTCGTCCGATGGGCGGAGCATAATGTAGAACCCCCTCAAAGCACTCTAAAATTTGGTTTTATGCATACTCTGTAGTGGCTGGTAAGAGTACAAAACCTGCTATTTGATTAAATCACATGTTTAATGAGCAATATCAAAGTCCTCATAGAGGTTGATATTTAAATTTATTGTAATCATATGTTAATGAATGTTATTTTATGTGGTGTTCTATTTTCATTGAAGATTTAAATAGATCTAGGAAGAATTAACTTATAATTAAGGAATATAATATGAAAAAACTTTTTTTACTCCCCCTCTTATTGATCACATCAAATGCTAGCCTGGCTAAAACCCCAGAAAAAATCCCAGATATTATCCAATTACAAGGGCCATATAATGTCACTATAGAACAAGCACAGAAAAGTGTCGTGAACCTATATGTGCCGGATAATGGTGCCGCAGCAGTTGATATAACAGGGCCGGATAAGTTTATTAGCTACACTAAAAGTACAAGTCAATTAGCGGTGGAAATAAAATCAAAAGGAAAAATAGCGACTATTAGGAGTTCATTAGACCCTAAACAAATAAGCACCATATCACTTGAAACTGAATGTGGCCGATCAATCGCGGTAAAAATAATTGGATTAAGCACCAAAAGTGATCCAAGTAAAGTAAGGCCTAAGCTTTTGGCTACTGCAACTAGCTGCTAAATAGTTACCCATTATTAAAGGAATAAATATGGAAAAGCACCACAGTGCTACCCAAGGAAATACATTCACGCACTTAAAACTATTAAACAAATTAGGGGTCGCCTTTTTTGTTATGTTCATTATTGGCGCGTACCTGCCATTAGCTGATTTAGGAGGCTGGTCAACAGAAAACTTTAGCCTCAATACACTCGCTGAACCGACACTGTTAATAATTTTAGCTGTGGCAGGCACACTAATTTACGCATCGGGGGTTAGCCGTTTAGCAGGTAGAGCAGTCTCCTTTCTCTTTGTGATTTTAATTGTAGGTTGGTTTTTATCTCAGCTATACGATATTTATGACATGGCAAAAACATACAGAGAGGTGCGGGGACGTCCTTTTGAGTTTAAGCACTTCGCACGTTCATTTGAAGATGTGGTAGGCGCTTTAAATATCCAAGGCGAAGATATAATATCGCCGGCCAGTTTTTTATTAGTCATTTCATTTATAGGCATTGCGGGCTGTATTTATTCACCCCGTTACAGAGAAAACAAGCTACTTAAAGCCACTTTGCTAGGTCAGAATGTACCTGCTAGTGAGTCGCCTTTGTCATCTGCTAACGAAAATAGAAATAGTAATAAAGAGAATACTGTTATTGCTAAAGGCAAAAACTTATTAAGTATCATCGTACTTAAAGCTATTCGTTTTATTAAATATATTTATAAAATTGTTAAACCGCTAATTGAAGCTCTGCTTGATAAAGCTGCTGACATTATTTGTGAAAAGCAGCCAAACTTAGACCGAGAGAAGCTCAAATGGGTATTGCTCGCTATTATTATCGTACTGATTTTTATGATCTTTTAATAAAAGTAACGACCTGCCAATATTAACGGAATATACAATGAAGCAAATTAAATTATTAGGCTTATCTTCATTATGCCTGATTACAGTTGCATGTAGTGATATTGAAGATACGAAAGCAATAGCATAAATGACACCAACAGAAGTCGCGCTTTTTGCATGTAATACATTTAATAATAAAGAGCTTGAGCAATTACAACCTTTAGTGCCTAAAAAGTCATATGACAGGTTAATTCGAAAAAGCACCAAAAACCCAGAGGAGTTAACATCGTTTATTAAAAGTGTAGATTGCACTTTTACACAGACAGAATGTATCTCCAAGAAAAAAGTAGATATGACACGCGTCTCTTTTGAGGCGTTTGCTGCTACTAAGATCTTCAAAATTGAAGATAAATACCAGTACCAATGGAAGGATAAAGAATATGAAAAAGTTAATCGTTTCAACATTAACAGTGCTCGTTCTGTCAGGTTGTTCATCATCAAAAGATGAAGCTACTGAGGTTGCTCAGAAAGCCTGTCTTGCCGATAAAAATAGTGATATGAGGAGCATGGCTAAGTATGTGAGTGCTGAAATACTTAAAGAAAATAAACAAGCACATAAAATGCTTGGTAAAGGATTAAAAGCATTTTTAAAAATGCAGAACTGTGATGTAGAGAATACTAAAGAAGCAGAGGATGGACGTTTTGTTGTTAGTTTTAAAAAGCATAGTAGCTATATTGTTGGTGAAATTAATGGTGATTTAAAAGTTGTGGAAGATATGTACTTTTAAATGGGGAGAGTCTCATGAGAGCGCTTTGACTTGGTGCTCTCCAACCTCTGCTTGCAATGAAAAGCGAGCATACTTTGTGCTTAAGGCACATTACGTCTAAAAGCATCATCGCTAAATGGAATTTACAAACTCAGTACGTCTTTTAATGTATATGCATATATGTAGTCCCTCGCCATTGCTTAGGCAGTTCAGTGTATCTAAGCCTGTGAGGGTTAGCTGTCTCTCGCTGTGTTCTTTTGTAAGGTAATTGGCAGGTGTTACAGCTAATAATGAAGCGGGAAATCGTTATCAAAGCGATATTAATGGCTGTATGGACTGATAAAACAGCCTAGCTTAAAAGCTAGGCTGTCGGATCCTATTGTTCGCCACGTAGTGGCAACGATGGATCGTTCACATTATTAAGCATTCGTTACTTCTGCGACTTTTGCTTTTACGCTTTTCAAAATTTCAGCGACATCAATCACGTTTTTATCTGATTTTTTGGTTTCAATTATAGCATTGACGACAACTTTAGAGCCGTTTCTATAAGGAAAAGACTCCACGAGCATAACAACTTCTGCACCGTCGACTGTCGTCATATAGTAATCCTCTAAACCCAGTTTAGAGTTACTACCATAAATGCGGAATCTGCCATGTGCTTTTTTCATTAGGCGATCAAAGTTAGCTTTTACTGACTGAGAAGGGTATTCAGAGTTTATTTCAAATTTTGTTTTAAACTGTGAGTTTTTTAGGTAAGCGGCTATATCGATACTCGGCACAGCAAAAGGGAGTATAAACCCTTGCTGATAAGGCGTCATTTTTACCGGCTGATAGGTAACTATATTAGCATCTGCTGTACGCTCAGTGCTTTCTTTAATTGTATATACGGCACCCGATCCTATAGTTCCATTGTGGACTCGCTTTTCTACTAAAAAGTCGCCAGACGCTTCAGCCGTTTTTATGCTGTCATACTTCACGCAACCGCTATCACCAGAGGAGACACATGTATTGTATGCGTTAAAACTTATGTCAATTGATTGATCGAGTGGCATCTTATAGCTAACGCTAGGGATGTTTGTTAGTTGAACCTCAGCAGGGGGCGGGGTTGATTTACACGCTGTCAATGTAGAAGCAAACATCGCAACGGTCATTACTTTTTTAAACATACTTCGTCCTTTGTAGTAATAGAAAACTTACACTTCCTGTGCCTTGTATCTTGCGCAATAAAAGTACAAGTTATTAGATTTTAAACATATTCTAATAATATTTGATTACTTCATCAATAGATAAAGTGAATTTTTCTTAGCAAAAGGCATGAAAAGTGATAAGTGCTGCGATGGCCTGTATGTAATCTGTGAAGGCTCTAACGCGTGGTGAACATCAAACTATATGTAAAATACTTCCATTTACGAGAAGCTTGAGTAAGTTAAAAAGTGTATTTTTATACCTTTTTATCTCAGACTTTTGCGAGGTGAAAGTGTCTCAAATAGCCAGATTCAGACGTTTTTCTGTCTCATGATAAAAGCTAAATTGTGCTAAAACCTATACTGTATAAGGGCTGCCGGGGAGGGAAGTGTTTTCTTCTAATAGAGGGAACTATTAGATAAAGAACTTACATAACTAAATTGAGGTATTGACTTCATGAGGAATGGCTTTGTTTTTCACTTTGACTAATTTAGGTGCTTTTACAGCCTCTTATATTTAGACCGATATTTATAAAATTTTGAAGTTGGTAACTTGTTTTTCCTACAAAACACGTCAATAAATAAGCTACTAGTTTGTTACTGCCCAATCAATTTTTGCCAGTCATTAAGGGGTCTTTGTGTGCATAATACCTACAGTAAAAAACTGAGAGCATTTTCACTTGATTGAATTCACTCTGCTAGGTGTGGTTGCTCGGATGTTTACGAAAATAATAACTTTTCGTTTTCTCTGCTCCCTCTGGTAAAATAATAAAAATATTTTTAAATATAAAGGATTAATATGAAAATTGCTGTGGTCGGTACAGGCTATGTAGGCCTTTCTAACGCTATGTTGCTAGCACAACACAATGAAGTGGTCGCATTAGATATAGACGAACACAAAATAGCACTGTTGAATGATAAAAAATCACCAATTGTTGATACCGAAATTAGTGAATTTTTAACACGTAGTGACTTAAACTTTACAGCAACTACCGACAAAGTAGCAGCGTACAAAAACGCTGATTTTGTAATTATTGCTACACCCACTGATTACGATGTAGAAAACAATTACTTTAATACAAGTTCTGTAGAAGCGGTAATTAAAGATGCGATAGCGCATAACCCAAATGCAGTTATGGTTATTAAGTCGACTATACCCGTTGGTTTTACGCAAGGTATTAAAGAGACGTTAGGCGTTAGTAACTTAATATTTTCGCCAGAGTTTTTACGTGAAGGTAAAGCACTACACGATAACCTATACCCATCGCGTATTGTTGTTGGTGAGCAAAGTGAGCGCGCGAGTGTATTTGCAAGCTTACTTAAGCAAGGCGCTATCAAAGAAGATATTGAAGTACTTTTTACTGACTCAACTGAAGCCGAAGCTATTAAGTTGTTCTCAAACACTTATTTAGCAATGCGTGTAGCTTACTTTAATGAGCTTGACAGCTACGCTGAAGCGCATGGCTTAAACTCTAAGCAAATTATACAGGGCGTTAGCTTAGACCCTCGCATAGGTGATCATTACAATAATCCATCGTTTGGATATGGCGGCTACTGCTTACCAAAAGATACTAAGCAATTACGTGCAAATTATGCAAATGTACCAAACAACATTATTGGTGCGATTGTTGATGCTAATACTACACGTAAAGACTTTATTGCCGACTCAATAATAAAGCGTAGCCCTAAAGTGGTTGGTGTATATCGTTTAGTAATGAAAACAGGGTCTGATAACTTTAGAGCCTCTGCTATACAAGGCATAATGAAGCGTATTAAAGCGAAAGGTATTGAGGTTGTAGTTTACGAACCCGTGCTTGAAGAAAGTGAGTTTTATCATTCTCGTGTCATTAAAGACTTAAATGAGTTTAAGCAAATATCTGATGTTGTTGTATCTAACCGTATGGTTGAAGAGCTCAGTGATATTGCTGACAAAGTTTATACTCGCGATTTGTTTGGTAGTGATTAATAAACAAAGTTTAAAGACTAAAAGTTAAAGGTTAAAGGCTAAAGGCTAAAGGCTAAAGGTTAAAGGCTAAAGGCTAAAGGCTAAAGGCTAAAGGCTAAAGGCTAAAGGCTAAAGGTTAAAGGCTTATAGTTGAAATTAGTTTTTTTTGTGCGTGAGCAAGCTTCACGCCTACAACTCAGCCGTATAATTGCGATGTTATTGTTGTAGGCACCTTACTTGCTGGCTCGTTTAGGCTTTTTTCGTGCGTGCGCAAACTTTACGCCTACGACTCAGCCGTATAATTGCGATGTTATTGTTGTAGGCGCCTTGCTTGCTGGCGCGTTAGCAAATAAGCATAGCTTTAAAAAGTTAAAGGCATTGAGGTAAAAGTACGGACCTGAATAGAAGAGTCTAGGCAGTTATCAAAAATGATATCTGCCTTAATGAAAACTATTGAAACTTGGGATTAGGCTTTTAGTCTTCAACTTTCAACTTTCAACTTTCAACTTTCAACTTTATCAGCTTAAAGATTAGGAAATTATGAAATATTTAGTAACGGGTGCTGCTGGTTTTATTGGCGCGGCAACATGCCAAAAATTATTAGCGGCTGGCCATGTAGTAGTCGGTATTGATAACCTTAACGATTATTACGATGTAAATTTAAAACTAGCTCGTTTAGCGCAGTTTGAAAGCCATGAAGCGTTTACATTTATTAAGCTTGATATAAGTGAACGCCCAGCAATGAGCGAGTTATTTAAAACACAGCAGTTTGATAAAGTAATACATTTAGCGGCGCAAGCCGGTGTTAGGTATTCAATAGAAAACCCTGATGCTTATGCAGACTCTAATTTAGTAGGGCACTTAAATGTGCTTGAAGGGTGTCGTAATAATAAAGTTAAACACTTGGTTTATGCTTCATCTAGCTCTGTATATGGCTTAAACGAAAAAACACCGTTTGAAACAACCGATAGTGTTGATCACCCAGTGTCGTTTTATGCTGCAACTAAAAAAGCGAATGAGCTAATGGCGCATAGCTATTCTCATTTATATAGTTTACCTACAACAGGCTTACGCTTTTTTACTGTATATGGGCCATGGGGTCGCCCAGATATGGCCCCATATATTTTTACTAAAAAAATACTTGCCGGCGACACTATTGATATAAACAACAATGGCGATATGTGGCGTGACTTTACTTACATAGATGACATAGTCGAAGGTGTTGTTCGTGCTGCCGATGTTATACCTGTTGCAAACCCAGATTGGAAAGTTGAAACAGGTTCACCAGCTTCTAGCTCTGCTCCGTATGCGGTTTATAATATTGGCCACGGTAGCCCAATAAACCTAATGAAGTTTATTGAAGCCATTGAAGCTGAACTAGGTACTGAAGCTAAAAAGAACTTCCGTGAAATGCAAGCTGGCGATGTTTATAAAACTTATGCTGATACTACAGATTTATTTAATGCAACAGGCTATAAAGCGCAAGTTGGTGTTAAGCAAGGCGTGAGTGAGCTTATTAAGTGGTATAAAGACTTTTATAAATAAAGGTTACAATTTGTAAGTCATTTAAAACACTGTTTTAAATTTAAGACAGTGCTTTTTTTTGCTTTTAATAAAGTTAATTTAGATGAGCGCGAAGTAAATTCGCGCCTACAGGGTGTGTGTATTGTAGGTGAGGTTTTATACCTCGCTTTTGGTAAAGTTAAATCACATGAGCGCGAAGTAAATTCGCATCGATAGGGTGTATATTGTAGGTGAGGTTTTATACCTCGCTTTAGTAAAGTTAAATTACATTAGCGCGAAATAAATTCGCCCCTACAGGGTGTTAAAAATTGGCAAATACACCTAACCTAGCAAATGCTTCCCCGTATACATCCTTTCCTTGATACAGCTCAGCTCCCCAACTTTTAGCACCCATTATTGGTTTACTTAATTTCCGCGTATAGGCTGTTTGTAACTCATAACTAGTTTTATAACCATCACGTTTATTTTCAAGCATGCGAATGGTGGTATTTAAACTTTCTATTTTACTCAATTGCCAATGCCAGTTTACGCTCATTGATTTAGCAGGAGTGTAGTCGCTGTAGTCGTGTTCATCACCCGCCCAGTGGCCAATTACATTGCCTGAATTACGATTCCCGTCTAAGTATAAGTGATTACCATACCAACTAGGCTGCCAATTACTGTGCTCAAAACGTAGACTATGGTTATTAGCAATAAAAGGTAAGTAGAGTCCAAAACTGTAGGCATTATTACGTGAGCCTCCCAATGTATCTTCAAGCGCAATCTCGCCATAAAACTCAAACGGTAGCGCATAAATACTATTGTTGTAGGCGAATGTTATGGATCCTAGTTGATCCCCAAGCTCGTATTCATCACCAAGTTCGTTAGCATCATCAGTTGTTATATTGTCTTTAGCCCCTGGAGTAAAAAAACCCTCTGCAAAGTCTTTTAAGGTAACTGTTCGAGGGCCGCCTCCGAACTGCATTAAACGACTTAAGCCTATTGTTAGATTATCAGTTGCTGCAAAACTCGTGTGTAAACCAAATAAATAGGGCTTACCTGGTTCATAAACCCTATCAACACCTGTTTGTTGACCTTCTTTTAAAATGCCACGTTGCTCGGTCATTTTGCTAATAAACATATCATAACGAATATTAAAGCTGGTTATTGGCTCTACATTACTAAGCGTTATAGAAGGCGTTGTTTTAGCTTGTGTGCTTAATAGCATGGCGCTGTCGTTAAAAGGTGAGTACCAATGCTCTCGGTAACCTACATCTAACTGCGCGTACTTATTACCAAGGTAAAAAAAGCTTTGTGTAGGTAATATTTCATCTTCGTTGGCTATGCCAGCAACACTTACACCAAAGTAACGCCCGAAGTTAGCGTAAGCGCCACCTTCAACAATTAAGTTGGTTTTAGTGGTTTGGCCGCGTTGGTTTGGCAGTGTTTTATCTTTTGTGCCAGCAGCAAGCGCTAGTTTTGCAAATGTGCCCGCATCGCTTTGAATGTAAGGACTAAGTTGGTACGAAAGTGTTTGATATAGTTCTGGGTAAGTATGCCTTACTGTTTGCAGCACTCTATAAATATCGTGCGCTTTATAAGGCTTGCTCATAATATGTGTGTTTTTACTTACGGCTAAAAGTCGTTGTACTTGGTGCTCAAGTTCTGGGGCTTGATTTAAAGGTAAGTAAGGAGACACGCCACCTTTAGCAATAGCACTTGCACTGATTGCCATCCCTATAAACAGTGATATTTTTTTGAGCATAATTATTCCGTTAGCAAAAATTTGTTTAAGTAAAAACGTTAACGCGAGGTTAGCAATAAACGCCTAAGTAAGGAAGAAAAAAGCGATATATTAGTAGTTATTAGTTGGTGTATATAAGTTGTAGGTGAGGTTTTATACCCCGCTTTGGTAAAGTTAAATTAGATGAGCGCGAAGTAAATGCGTACCTACAGGGGCGTATATTATAGGTGAGGTTTTACATCTCATTTCTAAAGGTCTTATAAACAAAAAACCCGATGGTACTGTGTACCATCGGGGTTTTTTAATCGTTTTAGTAAACCTAAACTTTAAATTCGTCTACCGACAAGCGAAGCTCTTCAGCAAGTTTTGCTACTTCTGAACTTGAAATATTAGTTTGGTTTGCGCCTTCGGCTGTTTGCTCTGCGATGGCTACAATCGACTCAAGGCGTTCGCTAATTTCTTGTGCTACTTGCTGTTGCTCAAGTGCGGCAGTCGAAATTTCTTCACTTACGTCGTGGGCTTGCGAAACCGCAAATGTAATCGAATCAAGTGCGCTACTTGCTAGGTCGGTTTGCTCAACACACGATACAGCGCGTTGCTTACCTTTGCTCATTGCCGTTACTGCAGCTTCAGCGCCTGTTTGTAGCGACTCAATCATTGATTGTATCTCTTGGGTGGACTCTTGAGTTTTACTCGCTAGAGAGCGTACTTCATCAGCTACAACAGCAAAGCCTCGGCCGTATTCACCAGCTCGCGCAGCTTCAATTGCGGCATTTAGTGCAAGTAGGTTAGTTTGATCCGCTATTCCGCGTATTACATCTAATATGCTGCCAATTGATGCGCTATCTTGATGCAGTTTATTAATAACTTGTGAGGCGTCGTCTACTTCACGCGCTAGTTGTTCAATCGTTGCTTTATTGTTATTCGAAATACCTTTAACGCGTTCAGCTTCTTTATCAGCATTTTTAATTTCGCTAAGTGCCTGTTGAGCGCTGTTACTAACTGTTTGCGATGTACTGCTCATTTCGGTTGTTGCAGTTGCGGCTTGTTCAACTTGTGCTTGCTGGTTACGAATTGCTTGGCTTGATTCTGAGGTAATGGCCGATGTTTGCTCTGATGCTGCTGCAAGCTGAGTAGAGCGCGAAATAATACCTTTAATTAGGCTACGTAGGCTGTCAATTAGTGTATTACAACTTTTAGATAGTTCGCCAAACTCGTCTTGAGCGCTGTCGTCTAAACGTTGTGTCATGTCGCCACTGGCAACAATATCTAAAATGCGATTAACTTCGGCAAGTGGTTTAGTAATGCGGCTAACAGTAATAATGGCAATCACAATTGCTAAAAGAGTGGCTATAACCATGCCAACCCACGTCCATAAATTAGCTGAGTCTACATCGCTGCGCACACCTTGTTGCAATTTAAACGCAACGTCACTCGCTTGATTAACTAGCTCGTCAATTTGGTTAAGTGCCATTTTGGTGGCTTGCTCTGACTGCGCAAGCTCTGATTGCGTAAGCGTAATTGAATCAATTAAACGTTTTTTGTTTGCCGCTAAGCTGTTACTGCCCTTTATGTTATTTTCTAAAACATCAACATATTCTTTTAGGCTTGAATATAAGTCGCTATGCGTTTGCTCTATTGCTGGCTTAATTAAATCAACGGTGCGTACTACTTCTTCAAGGTAATACGTTTGCTCGTTCTTAACAATATCGAGAGTGTTAAGCGTTTTAACAGTTAGCATGTCGGTGCTGTTACTAACTACCGACATAAAGTTGTTTTCTAAATTATTTGCAGCTTGATAAGCACGAGGGTGGTTTTGTTCAAATCCGTCAATGTCGATAATGTCGAGTACAACAGAGTTAGCATCTTCTGCACTTAGTTCTATGTTTTCTAATTGTGCTTTTAATGCTTTATTTAATGCTAGTTGTTTGCCTTTATCTGCTAATAAATTTTCAACGGTGCTTAAAAAGCTTAAATAGGTTTTTTCTACGTTTTGGCTGCTTTGATTAAGTGCAGCATCGTTTTTTACTACGTCTTGAAGCTCACGGTGCAGCGTGTTGAATTGCTGTTTTTGCTCAAAGACCTGTGCTTTTATTGGTGCAAGCTCATTGGCTGATGTAGTGTAAAAGCTCGCTTGTGCGGCTTTACTCATTAAAATAAATTCGGCTTGTAGCTCAGAGCTTTTATTTAATGCTGGGAGTGATAGTTGGTTCACTTTTTGAGTGGAACGGTCAATATTTGCAATTTTTATTAAGGAATTACCACCAATTATTAATAATAATAGTGTGATAAATATAAAACCACCCCAAATACGCTGGCTTACTGTCAGGTTCATAAGATTTCCACTCAAAAAGTACTTCAATTAAGACTTATCGGCGTTTGTACCAATAAGTTAAGTAATTAAAATCAATTACTTTAATTAATTTTAACTATTAATTGATAAATCTAACAGATGTATTGTTTTTTTTCAGTTTATTTAGACGAAAGGTGGGAATTTTCTACAATTACTTTTTTAGTACTCAGCTCCATTAGGCTCATGGTGTTACCCCATACGCAGCCTGTATCTAGGGCGTGAACCCGTGAATTACCTGTTCTACCTTCAAGTGCGGCCCAGTGGCCAAAAATAATATCGTGTTTAGATTTAGCTATATTGGGGTGGTTAAACCAAGGAGTGAGAGTTTCGCTGTCGGTTATTGCACCCTTTGCATTAAGCTCGAGTGTGTTATCACTTGTTAAAAAACGCATGCGGGTAAAGTAATTAACTATGTATCTAAACTTTGCAAAGTCATCAAGGGTATTCGACCACTTAGCGGGGTGAGGCTGATACATGTGTTCAAAAAACGCTTTTGCGTTACTTGATTGATAACAGCTTTGTGCAAATTGGGCTTGTTTTAGCGCATCTTCAACAGACCAATCGGGATTTAACCCCGCGTGAGATATAAAGCAGTTATGTTTTATAAGCTCTAATGCCAATGGCTGGGTTTGTAAAAAAGCGATGTAGTTAGCCAATTTAGGGCTTTCAAATATTGAGTGTAATTTATCGTTTGGATTAGTGGGTTTGTTAAGAAAGTAGCAGGCAACCATGTGAAGGTCGTGATTGCCTAAAGTGATGGTCATGCTATTTTGATGTTGGTAAATATAGTCTAAGCAGGCTAGGGAGTCTGGCCCGCGAGCAACTATGTCGCCAACTAAATATAGGTGATCTTTACTTGGGTTAAAATCAACCCGTTGTAAAAGGGTGTTAAATTCACTAAAACACCCTTGTAAATCACCTATCGCATAATCTGCCATCTAAGTGCTTAATGCAAAATGTTAGGGCAAGCCAAACGAAACACATTAATAGGCGCCTGAAACTCAGAACCAAACTCGTTGCGTAACGTGTAATGGCCTTGCATAGTGCCTACAGGTGTATCTAAAATTGCACCGCTGGTGTATTTATAGCTTTCGCCTGGGCCAATATCTGGCATTTCGCCAACAACGCCTTCGCCTTCAACTTCTACTTGTTTGCCATTTGCGTCGGTAATTAACCAATAGCGGCTCAGTAATTTTGCACTGCATAAACTATGGTTTTTAATTGTTACCGAGTAAGCAAATACATATTTTTCAAGCTCAGGTTGAGATTGGCCTTCTACGTAAAATGTTTCTACAGATACCTTTACAGGCGATCCAATGTTACTGCTTGTTGTCATAAATCCAGTTAGCTATATCAATAAATTGTTGTAAAGATAAGCGCTCAGCACGCAGCGTTATATCAATGCCAATGCTAGTTAGTTCTTCTGCGGTAAGTAAGTTACCTAAACTATTACGTAGCGTTTTACGGCGCTGGTTAAATGCTTCTAAACACACGGTGTTTAAAATTTTAATGCTTTTTGCTGTACGTTGCTCTGGCTTTTTAGGTATTAAACGAATAACAGCAGAGTCAACTTTTGGCGCTGGTTTAAAGCACTCAGGTGGTACTTCAACAACCGGCATTGCATTACAGTAGTATTGAGTCATTACGCTTAAGCGGCCAAATGTTTTACTACCTGGGCCTGCTACCATGCGTTTTACTACTTCTTTTTGAAGCATAAAGTGCATGTGCTCAATATGATCTGAAAATTCAAAAAGGTGAAACAATAACGGTGTCGAAATATTGTAAGGTAAGTTACCAAACACTTTTAATTTTTTGTCATCGCGAACCAAGCTTGCAAAGTCAAACGTCATTGCATCGCCTTGATTAACGGTTAATTTAGGACCCAAAAATGGATGTTCAATTAATCGTTGTGCTAAATCTTTATCTAATTCAACAACCGTTAAATGGCCGCTTAAGTCGGCTACTGGCTCAGTAATTGCGCCAAGGCCGGGGCCAATTTCTACTAAGTTGTCTTCTGGTTTAGGATCAATCGCAGAGACTATTTTATCGATGATAGATTCATCAAATAAAAAGTTTTGCCCAAAACGCTTACGAGCGCGGTGTCCTAAATGTACTTTATCGGTCATTGATTTTGTGCTTTTTCTTGGGCGAGCTTAATTGCTTCGCGGATCGCTAATTCAAAACTGCCAACGTCAGCTGTACCAGTCCCTGCTAAATCGAGAGCAGTACCGTGGTCAACTGAGGTGCGGATAAATGGTAAGCCAAGGGTAATATTTACCGATTTACCAAATCCTTTGTATTTTAGCACAGGTAATCCCTGATCGTGATACATAGCAAGTACTGCATCTGCTTCAGATAGGTATTTATGTTGAAATAAGGTATCGGCCGGTAGTGGGCCAATTAAATTCATCCCTTCACTTCTAAGTATTTCGAGCGTTGGGGTGATTGTTTCTATTTCTTCACGGCCTAAATGGCCATCTTCACCTGCATGTGGGTTTAAGCCACACACTAAAATACGTGGTTTTTCTATCCCAAACTTAGTTTGTAGGTCGTGATTTAAAATACCCGCTACTTTAGTTAAGCGCTCAGGAGTAATGGCACGCGATACATACGCAAGTGGAATATGCGTGGTTACAAGTGCAACGCGTAAACCTTCAGTTGCAAGCATCATAACTACATCTGCAGTATTTGATTGCTGCGCAAAATACTCAGTGTGTCCGCTAAATGAAATGCCCGCTTTGTTAATAATGCCTTTGTGAACAGGGCCCGTAACAACCGCATCGAACGTGCCATCCATGTTTTTTTCACTTGCTATACGCAAGGTATCTAACACGTATTGGCCGTTACCGTCGTTTAGTACGCCAAGCTCTACATCCGCACCTAAATCAACCTGATGAATATACAAACTGCCCGCAGGAGCTGCTATGGCGGGGGCATTATCATCAAATTCAATTAAGTTTATTGTTAAGCCTAAATGCTTTGCACGCTCTTTTAATAGTTTGCCATCAGCAATCGCTATAAGTTGAGCGTCCCACGCTTGCTGAGCAAGCGTGAGTAGCAAATCTGGGCCAATACCGGCTGGTTCTCCCGGTGTAATAGCAATTCTTAGAGTCATATTTATTGGTCTATAGGGAAAATTTCAACGTGAGCTTGCTCGCGCATTTCTTGCTGCCAGTTAAAACTTTCTTCCTTAAATTTACGGTTAAACAACATACCGTGAGCACGGTTACGTTTAGCTAGTTCAGTTTTATCAGCTACACGTTTGCCAAGTAACTGCACAATATGCCAACCAAACTGTGTTCTAAACGGTTCGCTTATTTCATTTTCTTTAAGAGAAAGTAATGTATCTTTAAACGCAGGTACGTAGGTAGTTGGATCTGTCCAATCGTACTCGCCACCTTTAAGTGCAGAGCCAGGATCTTCTGAGTACTCTTTAGCAAGTTCACCAAAGTCGGCTGTTCCTGCACGTAAGTCTTTTGCAAAGCCTGCAAGCATTGAGCGTGCTTTTTCTTCACTTAAAATAATTGAAGGTTTAATAAGTATATGGCGTGAACGTACTTCAGTTGTTTCTACAACTTGTAGACCACGAACGTCTTGTACTTTTATGATATGAAAACCAGCACCAGAGCGAAGTGGGCCAACAATAGCGCCTTTCTTTTGCCCTTTTACTGCTTCAGCAAAAAGCGATGGCATTTCGTTAATGCCCATGTAACCAAGTTGTCCACCTTCAAGTGCTTTAGAGCCGCTTGATGATGAAATAGCAATACGCTTAAACTCTTGGCCATCGT
Source organism: Pseudoalteromonas sp. Z9A6 (assembly GCF_011378805.1). Lineage (NCBI taxonomy): Bacteria > Pseudomonadati > Pseudomonadota > Gammaproteobacteria > Alteromonadales > Pseudoalteromonadaceae > Pseudoalteromonas > Pseudoalteromonas sp. Z9A6. The sequence goes on along the minus strand of NZ_WTKZ01000018.1, from coordinate 17,968 downwards.
TTAATAGCTCAATAACCTTATCTGCACGTGTTTTTGCATCAGCAATTTCGTCAGCTGTCGCATCGTTAGGGATATCTATTAAAATATGACCAATGTCGTACTCTTCAGCACTTTGACCTTGGGTTTCCATAATTTTTAAAAGGTTATCAACTTCTTGTTCGCTAATATAAATACGACGATCAACGCTTGCACGTGTTACTTGCTGCGTTGTGATTTCTTTACGAATTTCTTCACGGTAAGCTTGAAAGCTTTCGCCCGAACCTTCAATAGTGCGGCGTAAGTCGGCGATTGTTCCGCCTTGCTCTTTTGCCATGTTAGCGAGAGTTTGATCGAGTTGGCTGTCTGAGATTTGTAACCCCATACGCTCAGCCATTTGCATCATAAGCGCTTGATTAACTAAACGCTCTACAGCTTGTACACGAAGTGTTTCATCTTTTGGTAATTGCTGGCCTTGTTCTTGTGCTTGCTTTTTAACACGATCAATTATGGTGTCTACTTCGCTTTTTAAAATTACGCCTTGGTTTACAACGCCAATAACTTTATCTATTTCTACTGGTGCAGCCATTACACTTTGACAAAGGCTGGCACTTAAAACTGCTGATGTTAATAATTTTTTTAAATTCATATTCTTTTTACTACTCTTGCTGATAGTACTCTAGTTACTAAGAAAATACGGTCTACGATAGCCAAAAATACCTTGTTGTAATAATTTTTGTGCATCATAACGGCTTTTACTGCCAAGTCCTTTTAATACAAAATTCAAACTAATACCTGAATCAAAAGTTGCTTGTTCTTGTCCTATTGACTGATTTAAATCAGTTTCAATTTGGCGATGGCCAGTAATTTGGATAGCCCAACAGCATGATTCATACTGTAATCCGCTCAATACTTCGATACTTCTGTTGTTTTCAAGATCTCGATGGTAACTCGCAATAAATTGCCATTCGTCGCTAATAGGAATACTTGTAAATACACCTGCTTGCTCGATTGTATTTCCTGAGACATCATTTGCATAGCGATGGTTCAATTGTACTAGCTGATTATTATCACCTTTATAATCAAGCGTTACATTTGACTGTACCATTTGCTTGCCATCTGTATCATATTGAATACCTCCAGCGAGGTACCAACGGCGGTGCCAATGTAACATGGTTTGAGCTGCAAATAGTGCATTATAATTAGTGTCTGAGTTTAAGCCTTGCTCTGTTGGCTTGGCATCGTCACTTAAATAAAATATTTGGCCTGCACTAAAGTTAAATACTTCTTCTTGTTTTTTATCAAATAAGCGCGTTGTCGCACCTAAAGTAAACTGATTCGCAGCTGCTATACGGTCAACACCCGAAAAGCGCACGTCTCTAAATAAACCATAATAATCATCTTGCAGCTTGGTTGTATCAAACAAGCCAATGTCTGATTGATCTTTATTAGGTGTATATAAATACTGAATTTGCGGCTCAAGCGTTTGTATACCATCTTCAAAAAAGTAAGATGCGTCACGCTCAAAATTAAGCTGAGAGTACAAACGTACTTTTGGGATAGTACGCGATACGGTATCACTGTATTGCGTGCCGGTTAAATTTCCGCTTTGCTTATAATTAGTTTGTAATAAGCTTACTTCAGATAAAAATGACCACGCATGCGTAGCGTAGTTGTAGCGTGCTTTTGGCTCTACGTGTACACGAGTTGCGCTGTCTATGGCCACTGCTGATGAATCATTAGTAAAATGGCTAATCTCGCCCGACACACTAAAGTCAAAATTATCAAAACGCCAAGGTGCTGTTTGCGTAAAATTAACTTGTGGTATTGCAGTGTAAGACTCTAAGTGATCGCCGAGTACTTCAAAGTTTTGCACTTTTATATCAGTGCGCCATGTATCACCTAAATGCGTAAGTGAGCCAGTACGATACAATTGAGTATCGGTTTTACTTGCGTAGTTTGAAGTTAAGTCGGTGATGTAGTTATCATCGCTCACATTGGTTATATCAACGTTTGCGCGCCAGTTTTCACCTAAGTAGCTTTGCTGTTGCCAATGAAACATGTAGCGTTCGTTCAAATCAGGCTCAGAATCATCACTATTTAAGTATTCAATCCCTACTAACCCTCCATGTTGCTCTGTTAGGTATCTAAATTCTGTTTGTAATTGCAGCCCTTTGTTAGACATATAACGAGGGGTGATGGTGGCATCAAAGTTAGGTGCAATATTTAAATAATACGGCGTAATTGTTTCAAGACCGTATTTGTCAGAGCTTGAAATAGTCGGGGTAAGCAAGCCCGATTTACGACGCTCATCCAGCGGGAATGTAAAATAAGGTAAATATAAAACCGGTGTATCTAAAATACGTAATACGGCGTTATATGTTTCTCCCCAGCCTTCTTCGCGTGAAAGGTTTATTTCGTCAGCTTCAATTTCCCATGCTGGTGTGTCACTTGGGCAAGTAGTAAAGCTTGCATTCATGAGTAATAAGCCAGACTGATTAACAGTGAGCTTTTCAGCGCCGCCTTTACCTTGTTGTTCGGTTAAGCTGTAGTCGGCGCCTAACAAACTGACTTCTGAATTATTTAAATCGGCATTTAATCCGGTGCTGTTTACTTTACTTACGTAGTCTTGATAAGTAATTGGCCCCGTTGCATTTAATAAACCACGCTGTTTGTCTATCAACGCAGTTTGTGCGGACAAACTCATCTTAAGGGTGTTAATATCAACATTGCCGGTAAATTCAGCGCTTTGAGTGCCAAGCAGCTCAACATCATCAGCTTGAATATCAACTTCACCAAGGTTAAGGCCTTCAAGTGGTTGCCAAGCTCTGGTTTGCATTGAAATGCCACAAAGGTTGTGTGCCAGTTCAGTTTCGGCAAGCGATGGTGCGCTAACTACGCTTAGCATCAATATGCCCCAGGTTTTGCTCATTTATCGACCTTAATACTTTGTGTTTAATATAATATACACATAATAAAGGAAAATAATGGCAATTACAGTAATTGACCTATAAAAATAGATATCTAATAAAATGACACGCTTTGAGAATTTACAACAATTTATAAACACACACCTTAATGCCAAGTCGCATACTTTAAACGCGATCACGGGGGATGCTAGCTTTCGCCGTTATTATCGTTTAAATCACGATAATAAACATTTAATAGTGATGGACTCAGATCCAAAAAAAGTGAATAACGAACCTTACATTTCGCTAAACCAGGTGTTTGTTGAGCAAGGTTTTTTACTTCCCACTATTATTGCAAGCGATGAGAAACAGGGCTTTTTTATTCTCAGTGATTTAGGCAGTACGCACTTAGCTGACATGCTTGATGATGCAAATCGCACCGAGCATTACCAAGCATTAATTAGTTTAAGTGCTCAGTGGGCAAAAACGCCCACAGCTTCTGCTATGCAAGCGTATAACGAAGATTTTATAAAGCTAGAGCTTGATATATTTAGCCAGTGGTTAGTAAGCGACTTTATTAATGAGCCACTCAGTGCCGAACAAAAAATAATGTGGCAAGCAAGTTCAGAGCTATTAATAAAGGCGATGCTTGAGCAACCTACGGTTACCGTTCATCGTGATTACCATAGCCGTAATATTATGAATAGTGACGGCCAGTGGGCCATTATAGATTATCAAGATGCTGTACGCGGGCCGCTTTGCTACGATTTAGTATCGCTACTACGCGATTGCTACTTTAAATTGCCAGAGCAAGAATTAACAAGTTTGCTTGATTTTGCTTATCAAGAATTTACAGCTCAAAATTTACTGGCTAACACTTCATTCGATGAGTTTAAATATTGGTTTGATTTAACTGGATTACAGCGCCACTTAAAGGCTGCGGGTATATTTTGTCGATTGTATTTACGCGATGGTAAAACAGGTTATTTAGATAATATTTTACCGACGCTTGATTACATTATTGAAGTAGCAGCAAATTATCCAGAGCTTAAAGCATTGAGTGAGTGGACAAAAAATATCATAGTGCCAAAAGTGACTGAAAAGTTGGCAAAGGAGCGCTCATGAAAGCGATGATTTTAGCTGCAGGGCGCGGACAAAGAATGATGCCGCTAACGCAAAATATGCCAAAGCCAATGTTAAAAGTGGCAGAAAAACCACTTATTGAGCACCATATAAATAACCTTAAAGCAGCCGGCATCACCGATATTGTAATAAACCTTGCGTGGCAGGGTGATAAAATAAAAGACTACTTTAAAGATGGCAGTCAATTTGGCGTAAATATACTTTATAGCCAAGAAGTTGAAGGTGGCCTTGAAACGGCCGGCGGTATTATTGAAGCGTTACCGCTGTTGGGCGACTCGTTCATTGTAATAAATGGCGATGTATACACCGACTATGATGTAAGTGCGCTAATGCAACTCCATTTACAACCCGGTGAGGCGCACATAGTGCTTATAGAAAACCCGCCACACAACCCAGATGGCGACTTTGCATTGAGCCATTTGTCGGCCGAGAGTCAAAAATATACCTTTTCGGGGATTGGCCGGTATCAGGCTGATTTTTTTAAAGGATTAACGCAAGGTATTCGCCCTTTAGGGCCTATTTTACGTGAAAAGCTAAATGAACATTTAGTCTCTACTGAGCTCTATATAGGGCAGTGGGATGACATTGGTACACCAGAGCGTTTAAACCAATTAAACACGCGCCTTGAGGCGTAACAACTCAATTTTTAAGAAGGCAGTATTATAGATGTGGGGAAAAATTCTCGGTTTTTGTTTTGGCTTTATGTTTGGCAAAATATTTGGTGCTATTTTAGGTTTATACCTAGGTCATTTATTTGATAAAAGCTTAAAAAATAACTTTGATAAAGCAGGCGGTTTTTCTAGCTTATTTAGTGGTGACGATGTTCACGAGCGCCAAGCTTTATTCTTTTCAAGCTGCTTTGCTGTTATGGGGCACATTGCAAAATCGAATGGCCGAGTGAGCGAAATACATATAAAAGCGGCTAACTTGTTCATGGACGAAATGGGCTTAAAGGGCGAAGAACGCCGCGAAGCACAACATGCATTTCAGTCAGGTAAAGAGAGCGACTTTTCACTTAAAGAAACCGTACACGATTTTAAAGAACGCTTTGCTAAACGAAACGATTTAATACAGTTGTTTTTAGAAATACAAATACAAATGGCGTTTTCTGACGGGGTATTAGCCGAACAAGAAAAGCAATTATTAGCAGAAGTAAGTAAACAGCTAGGCATTTCTAAAACACACTTTGCATTTGTATTAAAACGTTATCAAGCTGAGTTTAACTTTAGAAAGCAACAACAGCGCTTTAATCAACAGCAACAAAGCCAAGGTCAAAGTAGTAGCTACCGTGAGGGTTCTGGCCATCATGTACCGCCAAATAATAATATGAACCGTGCGCAAGCATTGGCGTTATTAGGCTTAAATAGCGATGCAACGCAGCGTGATATAAAAGTAGCGTACCGTAAACTTATGTCGCAACATCATCCAGATAAATTAGTGTCGCAAGGTTTACCAAAGCACATGATGGAATTGGCTGTTAAAAAGAGCCAAGATATTCAAGCCGCTTATGAGTATTTAAAAAAGTCGGCGTAAAAACCCGTCTATTTCTTTTGTTAGGCGTGCGTGTTGACCGGGTTGATCGCGCAGGCCAAACAATTGGCGTTGGCGGTAATCAAATTTTGCATTTCGCTCAACCCAGCGCTGACGACTTTTAAGGCTCATTAAAATGTCTGTGCTGTCATTTGCGTAGTAAATATCAAGTAAGGCGGGTGTAACAAGTGACGCTGTTTGGCTCAAACTTTCGTTACGTTTAGTATTAGGTAAGTAACTGCTTAAACTTATAAACGCATCCAGCCTCTCGTCCGGAAAGTCTGCATAGTACTCCAACAACACACCCGCACTAGTACCTTGTGCAATAACCACTATATTACTCGAATCTTCCATAGCGGTTTGATACAGCGCATTAAACCGAGAAATGAGATTTATTTTATAGTCATCAAGTATGTCGTCAGTTACTTTTTCAATTGCATTAACGTAATGAGGCTCACCTTTGATTTTTGCAGGCTGTGATTGTGCGTTTGTTGCTGTGTCGGGTGATGCAGGCTCATCGGCTTTACTAGGCGCAGCTTCGGTTTCGCTGGGCATTGTTTCGGCCAGTTTACTTGCTTGCCAGTCAATGTCGGGCACTGTCATTGCGTAGGTGCTGTAACCTAAATTATTAAGCTCTTTGCGCAAGTAACTCATACCTGAATTATTGGTAGGTGAAGAATGCCAATCGGGTATAAGTATTACGATACCTCTAAAATTACTACTCATGTACTCGCTGTAAAGGCTTAAAAATTCTGTTTCACCCGCCAATATAGGCTTTATTTCATCACTTGGCAGTAGTCGCTCAATATCGCTATTTTCAATACTTGATAGGCTAGGTGGAGCAATATATTCAGCCGCGCTGATGGGGTTAGCTAAAAGTAGGGCACAGCTGAGCTGTATATAAAAAGCCCCTTTTAAAAACCGTGTAAATAGCATCACGCACCTAACTAATGACAATTAGTTAGGTATCGGCAAGGTTATCTAAAAGTTTAATGTATAGAGCGAATTAGCTAGTAAATTTAAACCTGTTAAAACTCTAATTCGGCTTCAAAAGTAAGTACTTGCTCAGTTACGGGGTGCTTTAATTTCAGCATTTGTGCATGTAATTGTAAGCGAGGAGCGGCAGCAAGTGCCTCTTTGTGGGCGTAAAGTCTATCACCTAAAATAGGATGACCCAGGCTTAACATATGCACACGTAATTGATGCGAGCGACCAGTGATGGGAGTTAGCTCTACACGGGTTGCATTTTCTTCACGCTCAAGTATTTTGAAATGCGTAAGCGAAGGTTTACCTCTGTCGTGATCAACCATTTGTTTAGGGCGATTAGGCCAATCACAAATAAGGGGTAAATCTACTGATCCTGTTTCAGCTTCAAGTTGTCCGTATACACGTGCTATGTAACGTTTAGCTGTTTCGCGCTCTTGAAACTGCATACTTAAATGTCTGTGCGCTGCTTTATTCATGGCAAGGCACAGTATGCCAGAAGTCGCCATATCTAAGCGGTGCACTATTCTTGCTGTTGGAAAAACACGATTAACACGATTAATTAAGCTGTCGGCATGTTTAGGATCTTTACCTGGGACAGTTAATAACTCACTTGGTTTATTAACTATCAGTAAGTCGTCATCCTGAAAAAGTATCGTTAAATACGGACTCATAGGGGGATTGTAGTTAACTAACACGGCCGACCTTAGTAATTTTGAAGGGCGCTATTTTAGTAGAGCAAGCCAACAGGCTCAAGTAAAAGTTTGGCTATATTGTTTTAACTAATAGTCCAAGCCTTAGGCTCCTTTAAAGTGCTTTTATAACTTAATTTCTTCGGGTGTTAATAATCGATATTCACCACTGGCCAAGTTTTCATCTAGGGTAATCCCCGCAATCTGCTCGCGATGTAACTCAACCACTTTGTTATCTACCGCGTAAAGCATACGCTTAACTTGATGATACTTTCCTTCACTTATTGATAAACGTAGTCCGTAATTAGCAAGTCGTTCGGCAATAGCTGGGCGGGTTAAATCTTTTTCGTTATGCAGCATGACACCTGTGCGTAATTGCTCAAGTGCTTCATCGGTAATCGGTTCTTGAGTTTCTACTAGGTAGGTTTTAAATTTATTGCTTTTAGGCGACGTAATTTTATGTGACCAATCGCCATCATTAGTAATAATAACTAACCCGGTGGTATCTATATCAAGGCGACCTGCTACGTGAAAGTCGCTCATATTTGGCTCATCAAGTAAGTCAAAAACAGTTTTATGTAGCTCGTCGCTGTTAGCGCATACATAGCCAACAGGTTTATTTAACATGTAATAGCGCTTACCTAAAAATACCAAAGGCGTACCTTGGTGCAGTACTTCATCTTGCTGGGCTAGCTGAAAATTATGTGATGTGATTACTTCGCCATTAACGCTTACTTCTTTTCGCTTAATACTAGCGCGAGCTTGGGTGCGCGGTATTTCAGCTAAGTGGCTAATAAATTTATCTAAGCGGCAAGGGAATTTCATTTTGGTTCACATTTTTAGTCGGCTACAATGGGCGCGATTATAGCCGATAGTGAAATACCATGACAGTGCACAGCACACAAATTTTAAGCCTTTACCAAGCAAAAATAGACACGGGAGAACTGTGTTTTGATGCAGCGCAGCAAAATGCGGTGGAAGCTTTAAATACGCTAAGCGAGCAACTTCAAGCTCACACATCATGGTGGCAAAAAGCGCCCTTAATAAAAGGCATTTATTTATATGGATCCGTAGGGCGTGGTAAATCCATGTTAATGGATTTATTTTATAAAAACCTACCTATTGAGCAAAAGCAGCGGCTGCATTTTCATCATTTTATAGCACAAGTGCATGCCCAACTTTCGCAGCTACAAGGTCAAAAAAATCCACTTATTCTAATTGCAAAACAGTGGGCTAAAAATATTCGAATACTGTGTTTTGACGAGTTTTTTGTGAGCGACATTGGCGATGCCATGATTATGGCCAGATTGTTCAATGCGTTGTTTGAACAAGGTGTTGTGCTGGTGGCCACATCGAACGCAAAGCCAGAGCAGCTTTATTACAACGGCCTACAACGAGCGCGGTTTTTACCTACTATTGATTTAATTAATAACCATTGCTATATAATTAACGTGGCAGGGGAGGACGATCACCGCTTTAGATATGGTAAAAACAGTCGTCACTATTTTATAAATTTATCAAATCTCGATTTTAAAAATGAGTTTTTAGCTTCGTATCCGGTTGTAACATGTAGCAATACAATTACTGTGCATGGGCGTGACTTACCCTATTTATTAAGAGCCAATAATGCCTTGATGATTGATTTTATGGCGTTATGCTCTGGCCCTCGTAGTGCTAACGATTATATGTTGTTAGCAACACAATTTGATGTGTTATATGTATCGAACGTGCCGCAAATGGGTGTTAAAGCAACGGGTAAAGTTATTGTTCACGGTATAGAAGATAGCTACCAACGCGAAAAACAAACGCTTGATGAGCACACATTTGACGACGAAGCACGGCGCTTTATTGCCTTAGTAGATGAGTTTTACGATTGCCATAAATTGCTGGTAATAAATGCGCAAACCGACATTGAACATTTGTATAAAGGTAAAAAGTTGAGCTTTGAATATGCGCGCACGCAATCACGCATAGTCGAAATGCAAAATTGGTAACGCTTTAATATATATTGTAAACGAGCTTGCTCACGCGAAAAGCGCAGCGCCTTCTCAACCTCTTTGTGAATAAATCACTTAAGATCTTATTGCACAAAGAGAAGCAAAAGAGGAGTAAATGAGAAAACATAAAACAATAGTAATTATGTATTTTTACTTCTCTAAAGCGCAGCGCCCTCTAAACTTCCTTGTGAATAAATTATCTAAAAACTTATCGCACAAAGAGAAGTAAAAGAGGAGTAAATGAGAAAACATAAAACAATAGTAATTATATATTTTTACTTCTCTAAAGCGCAGCGCCCTCTAAACCTCTTTGTGAATAAATCCCTTAAGATCTTATCGCACAAAGAGGAGTAAATGAGAAGACATTAAAACATAGAAATTACGAGCTTTGCTCGTCACGCCAGCAAGCTGTGCGTACAAGTAAATTTAACCACGGCGTTAAACTTACCCTTCTTGGCGCACTATATTCTCAAGGGCGCGAATATTAGTAATTAAGTCCTGGCGTTGTGGGTTGGCTTGTAATGCTTTTCTAAGATGCTTTAGCGCACTCGGGTAGTCTTTAGAATCAATCGCTATTTGCGATAATCCAAGCCACGCCGATAGTTGGTAATCAGGTAGAGCTTGTGCACGAACATACATAAGTTTAGCTTGGGTAAGTTGGCCTTTACTACGATATATACTCGCTAAACTAAGTAGGGCATCACCTAAATTCGGATTTATTTTAAGTGCATTATTTAAGCTTTTAAGAGCACGTTTAGTATTACCTTGTTGCATAGCAATTTGTGCGCTGTATACAGAAAACTGCGCTTGTTCATCACGGGGTAGCTGCTTAGTTAATCTTTTTGCGCTGCCTATTAGCTCTTTAGCTAAATCCCATTTTTGTTGAGATACAAGCCAGCCTAAAGTTTGCATCGTGGTATTAATAACCTCAACTTGCTGCTGTTTAGTGGCGTGTTTTAAACCTTGCTTTAATAAACTCACTGCGCGTTCAGTGCTGCCTTCAGTTAAATGCAGCTGGGCTGCTAAAAGCTGATTACTGGCATCTTTAGGGTTGAGTTTTAGGGCTACTTCAATAGCAGCTAGCGCTTGCTTTTTTTGATCAAGTTGTAACGCTATTTGCGCACGTTGCAGCCAAAGTTCAGCTTTATCAGGGCTTTTATTAAGTAATTCTTTTAGTAATGCACTTGCCTGACTTAAATCACCCGATTCAATTAACGCAAACAATAGACCTTGTTGATATTGGCTTGTTTCTGGCGCTAGCATAAGCGCCTGGCGGTACGCCGCTACTGCGCTCCAAGGTTGGCTATGCTGCACGTGTATATAAGCAAGTTGCGCATAACTTTGTGCGTCAGCTTGGCCTAGTTCAATACTGTGAACTAGGTGTGTTTGTGCTTTGTCATACTTTGCTTGTTGCATGTATAAAAGGCTCAAACCTTGGTGTGCTTTTACTAAATCAGGTGAAGCTTTTAAACACGCTAGGTAAGCTAGTTCAGCGTTATTAAAGTCTTTTGTTGAAAGCAGTACTTGTGCACGTAATAAGTTTAAAGCAGTGCTATCTTGGCTTATATCTCGGCCTTTAAATAGCGCCGCAACTTCACTGTAATTACCGGCTTGTAATAGTGGTTGTACTTGGCGAGCAAAACCGCGCTCGGTCGGCTCAATAAGAACCTCTGTAGGGCCTAGTAATTTATTATTTATAGCCAACTGCCATGTTGGATCGCTAGGTGATAAGGTTACTTTTAGTGGCGCACTTTTCAATGGCGTACTAGCAGCGCTTGCATGCACGCTACTTACACCTAATAAAGGGAGTGAGCACATTAAAGTAGTGATAACTGCGCGAGTTAATGGTTTTAGCGTTTTAAATATATTCATATTTTTCATTTTAATAGGCTTAAGGTTTAAATTCGATTGGCCAAATAAAGCGAGCGCGTACGGTTTCACCTTCTTTTTTAGGTGCACTAAAGCGGCTTTGTTTAATAATTTTGTCGATAGCTGGTTTAAGTTCAGGGTATGGGTTTTGTACTACCTCAATTAAACTTAACTTACCACTTTCATCAATAAATACATCGAGTTTTACAGTAAATACATCAACACCTCGGCGGGTTAAGCTTTTTGGTAAAACGGCCTTGACGGGAGTAAGTAAAGTGGGGAGACCATCGAGTTGATTTAAGCTAAATGCATCCCAATTTACACTCATTGATTGCCATTGTGGCGCGCTTACTTTTACGTTGGGTGTATCGGGTTTTACAATACTTAAATCACTCTTTATCTTAATTTTTACGGCTTGAATTGACGCGCCTGCACCTTCTACCGCTAAGCTTTGCATTGGCTCATTTGTTTGCTGTTGTGATATTGATGGAGGTGGCGGAGGTGGCAGTGCCACCATGGCAATCTCACGTACAACCACTTTGTCTTGTATATGATGTTCAGCAAGTTGCCCAAGCCATAAAAGCAGTAATGCAGCACTAAGCACAATGAGGCTAAGGCCAAATGCAAACAGCGGATGGCGATTGTTTTTTGTTTTTTGAAGCGGGTTAATCGTGTGCATATTATTGTTTCGTAGCTAAGTTAACTTGCGCTGCGCCTGCCAGCTTTGCTTCGTCAATTACTTGAACAAGTAATTCAGTAGGTACTGTTTTATCAGCTTGAATAACCACAGGGCGTTGTTGCTGTTTTAACATTTGCTCGACACTACTACGTACACCCGCAACACCAATTTGGCTGCCATCAAAAAATACTTGTTGGTTGTCGGTTATTGCTAAAAATATAACTTGCTGCTCAAGACGACTGGCCGATACGGCTTGTGGTTTATCAACCTCAACGCCGCTTTCGCGCACAAATACGGTTGTAACAATAAAAAATATTAGCAATATAAATACCACATCAAGTAGCGGCGACATATCAATATGTTGCCCCGCTTCTTGCTCTAGCTTGTGCTTTAATCGTGATTGCATAGTGTTACCCTAACTGCTTACTTAACGTATGTAATTTAGGATTACGCTGTGAATATGCTAAGTAAGCTTGCATTAACCACGCGGGAATAGCGCACACAAGGCCCAATTGAGTTGTTAGTAATGCGTCACCAATGGCGTCACTCATTAACTCGTTATGGCCCAGCGCCATTACTTTAAATGTATCAAGCAAACCAACAATGGTGCCTAATAAACCAAGTAGCGGAAGCGCTGCAGTTAAAATAGAGCTAACTTCTTGCCAATAACCTTTGCGCTGTGCTTGGTATTGTTTAAGGTGCAGTAAGTCATGAAAAATCAGCTGGTATACAAATAAAGCGAGTAAAAGAATACACCAGCAAATAGGGTTACTAACGATTTTCTCAAACATTGTTATCTCCTTTTTCTAGTTGGCTTAGCTGTAATGCAAAGCCTTCTAGTTGGCTGTAGTACGCTTTTGCTTTACGCGATAACAGTGCATTTAAAACTAGTGCTGGTATGGCCACGACTAAACCTAATTCAGTTGTTATAAGTGCTTGTGCAATACCGCCCGATACAACTTCTGGGTCACCTGAGCCAAACAAGGTCATCATTTTAAATGTTTCGATCATGCCGCTAACAGTGCCTAATAACCCCAGTAGTGGGGCTACTGCTGCAGTAACGGCAATAGCGCCAATAAAGTTATCGAGTTTATGCTTATCATGAATTAACTGATTAAATAATTGATCGTCTCGTACTTGGCCTTTTTCGCTTTGCAGCGTTAAGTTAAATAACTGCTGCTGCATGCCTGCAAATTCACTGCTATTTTCAGCTTTAAAAAATTGCTGTAATTGCATTTGAGAGTGCATTTTAATTTTACTTAAACGCAGTAGCTGTGCGGCTTTTAATAGCGCAATGGTAAGTGCAAAGCAGGCAAATAAAATAATAGGGATAGCCCATAAACCGCCTTTTTCTAGGTGTTCAAGCGGACTTTCTTGTTGGGCTTGGCTAGTTACTAAGTGCGTTAAACTAGGATCAAAAGTAAGTAATGTAGAGCCTACACCGTTTTGCTTTAAAGTATTATCGAGTGGGTTGTCGTCACTTGTTGATTGTACTAACGCTACTTTTAATGCATTAGATTCATCATCCAAATTTAATAAACCCATAAGTTTAGGTGTTTGCGTACTAAACCATGCAACAGGCCCGACTTGAAGGGTATTAGCTTGGCTTAATTCGCCATTAATTAGCACAACCGATTGTTTTTTTAACTGTGGATAAAGTGCCTGCTCTTGATTATTAATTAGCGATACAACACGGCTTAATAACTCGTTTTGGCTATTAGCCGACTCGTTACTGCTAGCACTATTGCTGGTGTTTTGGCGTACAAAACGGCTAAGTAAGTTTAATTGATATTGCTGCTGCTGTTGCCAAGTGTCTAATCGGGTTTGTAACTGATCAAGGCTTAATGTGTTTTCGTCAGCTAGGCGGCGATTAACGGCTGCTTGTTCGCGTAATTTACTGAGCGATTGCTGCTTGGTAAAAATTTGCTTTGCAAGGGTCGCTTGCTCTTTTGAAATGCTCTTTTGAGTTTTACTTAGAGTACGCTGCGCTGTTTTAATATCACTTAAAATACTTTGCTTAGCATCATCACTGCTAGCTGCAAAAGAAATGTTTGCACTAAAAAGTAAAACTGTGGCGCTAAATACTTTAATTATGCTGTTAGTAGCCATTATTTAGCCCCTTGCTGGTTTTTATTTACATAACTTAATATTGGGAGTGTTACCCAATCAGCAGCGCGCTTTTTTTGCTGTACAGCAATACCCAGTGCAACTTGTTCTGCATTAATGCTTGAATCAAACTCCCACTGCCAACCTAAGTCACTTGGAAAACCAATACCTACGTAACTTAAGTCTTCGCTTACAAACCATGCTTGAGCTGCACCTAAATAAAGCTGCTTAACCCATACTTCTTGCCCGTCAGGATGCTTAATAGCCATTTCGTGAATAGAAATACGTTGTTGAAAATCATTAAGTAGAGTCAGCATTTTTAGTGCTGTTTGTAATTTGTCAGTTGTACTGAGTTTTGAATCGCTTAAATCACCAGCGTTTTTCCAACTACTCAAAAGTGGCGGGGGGAGTTGCACTTGTAATGAAAGTAATTGCCCAGAAATACGTGCTAGTTGATCATTTAATTGCTGTTGATCATTTTCAAGTTCTGATTGCTGAGTTACAAGCTGTTCGCGTTTTTGGGCAAGCTCACTGGTGCTTTTTTTTCTACGCTGATTAAGCTCGCTAAGTTGCTGCTGCTCGGCATTAAGAAGCGTTAAGGTTTGCTCCATACTGCTTTTTTGTTCAAGCCAATGAGTATTTAATTCTGTGTTTTGATTTTCTATTTGTAGCCATTTATTAACGAGTTGTTCTAGCTCACTAACAGTGTCGGCTTTTACTGCCATAGTGCTACAAAGCGCGATAACTACGCTAATTGGTTTAATTAAGCTTCGCATTACTTAACAACAATCCTGAAAGTTACGACGAGCAATTACAAGGACGTAATTACTGTTAATTTTTGAGTGTGTATACAATATAGTAATTCACATAACAATGCAATTGATAACAGTTATCGTTTACATTGCGTTATTTGAGTGGTAGGATTTCGCCGAAATTAAATATGTACCTTAAATTAACAATAGTTAAGTGCTTAATAAAAACTACGGAGTAACCATGAGTAAGCCATCGAATAAAGGAAATGCGTACGTGAAGCCAATTGCAGCGGTTGTTACAGCTACGCTTTCAACTTGGGCAAGTGCACAGGATGTTCAAGAACTATCGGTAACCAAAGCAGAAACTAAAACTGAGTCTAGTTATGTTGTAGAAAAATCAACGTCGCATAAATACACTCAATCGCTACTCGATACAGCTAAAACGGTAACAGTAATCAACCAAGCGGTAATGAAAGACAGAAACGTAGATAGCCTACGTGATGCTTTGCGTAATGTTTCAGGTATTTCTTTAGCAGCAGGTGAGGGTGGCTCACCTACTGGCGATAGCATGTCGATTCGTGGTTTTAGTGCAACAAATGATATTTTTGTTGATGGTATTCGCGATGTTGCAGGTTACACACGTGATATTTACAACATTGAAGCCGTTGAAGTTGCAAAAGGCCCAGGCTCTGCAGTTTCTGGTCGTGGCGCAACAGGTGGTAGTGTTAATTTAGAAAGTAAAAAAGCGAAGTTAGACAACTTTAACGACGTTTCTCTACGTTTAGGTACAGAAAACGATTACCGTGGTCGTTTTGATACTAACATTCAAGTAAACGACACAAGCGCACTACGTATTAATCTTCTTACTGATAAAGGTGATGTTGCAGGTCGCGATCATGTTGAAAACGAAACAAATGCTGTTGCGTTTGCATTTGCAACAGGGCTTGGTACAAACAGCCGTTTTGATTTAAACCTAGAGTATCAACGCCAAGACAATTTACCAGATTATGGTATTCCTTGGGTTTACAGTGATACACCAGTAGCTGAACTTGCAGATAGTGCACGCTCACCTTCTCCTGTCGACTTTGATAACTTTTACGGTAATATTTACCGTGATTACGAAGATATTGAAGCTTACTCAACAACAGCTCGTTATGAGTATGATTTTTCTCAAAATACTACGTTACGTGTGCAAGGTCGTTTAGGTAAAGTTAAGCGTGAGTCAGTAACAACTGCACCGCGTTATTTCTCGGTTACAACAGACACTGATATTACCTTTGCGGATGAAAAAACACGTGATACAGAAAATTCACTTGCTGCACTTCAAGTTGATTTAATTGGTAACTATGAATTTGCTGGCTTTACTCACGACGTAGTAGTGGGTGTTGAACTTGCAAATGAAACGTTTACACGCCATAACTTTGTTGCAACTACGCCTGATAACCTAATTGAAGATGGAATACGTAACGACTTATACAATCCTGATGCAACAATTGCATTTACGGGTGTGTACGGCCGTGATGGTACAAGCATTGAAGCTAAAGGTAAAAACCAAGCTATTTATGCATTTGATACAGTGACGCTTAACAAGCAATGGGAAGTTACAGGTGGAATTCGCTTTGATAGCTTCACTACGGATTATCACAACGATTACAATGATCCAAGCGCTTTAATTTCTACAAGTGACGATTTATTTAGCTGGAATGCAGCTGTAGTTTATAAACCTACAGAAAATGGCAGTGTATATTTAGGCGCGGGGAATTCATTTAATCCATCGGCTGAAAGCCTAACGGTATCTACGCGTTCAAATGCAGCTGATTTAGACGCAGAAGAAAGCCGCAGTTATGAATTAGGAACTAAATGGAGCCTAATGGATGGCCGCCTGCAAACTAATGCTGCACTTTTCCGTACTGAAAAAACCAATGCCCGTACTGATGACCCATTTGCAGATAGCTCAAGTGACGAAATACTCGGTGGTGAGCAGCGCGTTCAAGGTTTAGAGCTTTCAGCAACAGGCCTAATTACTAAAGAGTGGACTGTAATTGCTTCATACACTTACCAAGATAGCGAAGTAACTGAAGCATTAGGCGACGACGCAACTCAAATTGGTAACGAGCTTGCGCGTACGCCTAAAAATAGCGCAAGTGTTTGGACTACGTACGATATGTCGGATAAGTTATCGTTTGGTTTAGGTGCGCAGTATGTAGGTGAGCGTTACAACGGCACTACGTCAACACGCTCTCGTGCGCCAGGTTATACTATTTTTGACCTGATGGTTGCGTATGACATATCAAAAGATTTGAGCCTGCAGCTTAATGGTGAAAACCTAGGTGATAAAGATTACGTTGATCAGTTAGGTGGTGGACACTTTGTACCAGGTGATGGTCGTAAGTTTAGTTTAACAGCGAGCTACTCTTTTTAATTTTAAAACAAATTAAAAAATAAAAGTAAGCATAAGGGCAGGCCTATTACCTGCCCTTAATTATTTGATGAAAATGTGAGAGGGCGCACATGATAGTTAAAGTTCCAGAGCTATTAACGAAAGAAGAAGTGGCGTATTGCCATGAGGTTTTGCTTAAAGCGCAGTGGGCCGATGGCAGTATTACCGCAGGTCATCAATCAACCAAAGCAAAAAATAACTTACAACTACCTGAAAATAGTCCTGAATGCCAAGAGCTTGGCGATATTATTATGGCAGCACTTGCGCGTAGTAATTTGTTTATGTCGGCTGCACTTCCTGCAAAAATTTTTCCTCCATTATTTAATTGCTATCAAGGCGGGCAATCGTTTGGTGTACATGTAGATAATGCAATTAGACAAGTGCCGGGTACGCCAGTAAAAATTCGTACAGATGTATCAATGACGTTATTTATTAACGACCCTGAAGACTATGAGGGCGGTGAACTTGTTATTGAAGACACTTATGGCTCACATAGCGTAAAGCTCCCAGCAGGCAGTATGGTGTTGTACCCTTCAACGAGTTTACATCGTGTAATGCCAGTAACGAGTGGGCGCAGATTAGCCTCATTTTTTTGGCTGCAAAGCATGGTAAATAGCGACGAAAAACGTGGTTTGTTATTTGATTTAGATATGTCGATTCAAAGTCTGCGCAGCAAAGTAGAAGATAGCCCAGAGATTATTCAATTAACAGGTGTGTACCATAACTTACTAAGACAGTGGGCACAGACATAACGAATATACTCGTTATTAAATACTGGATATAAGTATTTAAATATAAGTAATTAAAAGCTGCGCTTTTCGCGTGGTAAGCGCTACGCTTACAGCCAAAACTTAACGCTGTGGTTAAATTACCTGTAGATACCATCTCTCA
>NZ_WTKZ01000017.1:0-73879 GCF_011378805.1 Pseudoalteromonas sp. Z9A6 | reverse complement strand
CTGTTTAACAAGGACCCATCAGGCGTCCTCTACTTATCTATATATGGACTGCAAAAGTGTTTTCAAGATGATTTTTCAAAAAATTATTTATTTTACTTTTAACACCACATTAAGCGCCCAATAACAGTAGCGATTATTTAAAAACGCTGATCCCTAAGGCATATCAATAAAAGCGAACAGCTTAATCGCTTGTTTGCTCTTTAATATTTAACTCAAATGGTTACACTAGTAGCAATTTAATTGAGGAGTTCACTATGTTAACTGTAATTTTTGGTCGTGAAGGCTGCCCATTTTGTGTTCGTGCTAAAGACGTAGCAGAGCAACTATCAAATGAACGTGATGATTTTAAATTTCGCTATATCGACATTATTAAAGAAGGCATAAGTAAAGAAGATCTTGAAAAGTCTGCCGGCAAACCTTGCCCAACAGTGCCGCAAATCTTTGTAGACCAAAAACACATTGGTGGTTTTACAGAGTTTGAGGCCTACGCCAAAGAGAATCTTGGACTTTATCAATAAGTTCTGTATCAAATATGTTAACCAGTTAAGTAATCTAGTTACTTAGCTGGTTAAATTTCGACCAACATCAATCACCTATAAATTAGTTGTAATTTCTACAAGCATTTACCGCATTTATCCTTTATAATGCGCGCCTCTTTAAATTCGTTGAGGCGTATTAATGTCAGAACCAGTCACGTTTGAATCTCTAAATCTTTCTCCTGCAATTTTGAAGGCAGTTGAAGAGTTGGGTTACAAGACACCATCTGAAATCCAAGCTCAATGTATACCGTTATTGCTAGAAAGAAAGGACGTACTGGGACTAGCTCAAACGGGTACAGGTAAAACCGCAGCATTTGCACTACCACTATTAAATAATATTGACCCGTCTGTGAAACAGCCACAGATCCTTGTACTCACACCAACCCGTGAGCTTGCGATCCAAGTTGCTGAGGCATTTGAACAATATGCTAAACATGTTCGTGGTATTGAAGTATTGGCACTTTATGGTGGCCAAAGCTACAGTATCCAACTAAGTGCACTTCGTCGTGGCGCGCAAGTTATCGTAGCTACTCCAGGTCGCTTAATCGATCATATTAACCGTGGCACTATCAAGTTTGATGCTCTACAAGCACTTGTACTTGATGAAGCCGATGAAATGTTACGTATGGGCTTTATCGATGATGTAGAAAGCATCATGGAAAAAACACCGCGCGAAAAGCAAACATGTCTTTTCTCTGCGACTATGCCTAAGCAAATTCAAAACATCAGCAGCAAGTATATGAACAATCCTGAACAGGTTCATATTTCTGCGCGTAACTCTACAGTATCATCTGTTGAGCAAGTGTTTTGGAATGCAAGCGTACATAAAAATAAAGCAATTGTTCGCTTCTTAGAAGCTGAGCAATATGAAGGTGCTATTGTTTTCGTACGTACGCGTAACGATACAGTACAACTTGCTGAGTTATTAGAGCGCGAAGGTTTCTCTGCTGCTCCACTTAACGGTGACATGAACCAGCAAGCACGTGAACGCACTGTAGATCGCTTAAAAAGTGGCATGCTAAACATTGTTATTGCAACAGATGTAGCGGCACGTGGTCTAGATGTTGACCGTTTAAG
This sequence comes from Pseudoalteromonas sp. Z9A6, assembly GCF_011378805.1. NCBI lineage: Bacteria > Pseudomonadati > Pseudomonadota > Gammaproteobacteria > Alteromonadales > Pseudoalteromonadaceae > Pseudoalteromonas > Pseudoalteromonas sp. Z9A6. The sequence continues at coordinate 72,263 of NZ_WTKZ01000017.1, read as the reverse complement.
CTTAGTTATCAACTACGATATCCCACAAGATTCTGAAGCCTACGTTCACCGTATCGGCCGTACAGGTCGTGCTGGTCGTACTGGTAAAGCAATCTTATTCGTAAAACATAATGAACGTTATTTACTTAAAAATATCATTCGTCATACGAAATCTGAAATTGCTCAAGTTGAATTACCTACAGCAAAAATTGTTGAAGAAAAACGTATCGAAGCGTTACAAGCAAAATTAACTATTGCGCTTGAAAACAAAGACATCACGTTCTTCAATGAAGTAGCTACTAACATGGCTGAAAAACTTGACCTTCCTCTTGAAAGCTTAGCGGGTGCGTTACTGTGTTTAGCACAGCAACAGTCGCCAATTAAAGTTGAAGAAGTTAAAATTCAACCTCGTGAACGTAACGAGCGTAACGACCGCAATTCACGCAACGATCGTGGTGACCGTGGACGTCGTAACGAACGTGGCGGCGAACGTGGTGGTGAACGCGCTGAGCGTAAACCTCGCGAACGTAACAGCCGTGATGCAGGTCCTATGGATACTTACCGTATCGAAGTAGGTCGTGAACATGGTGTTCAGGTTAAAAATATTGTTGGCGCTATCGCTAACGAAGCTGACATCTCAAGCAAGTTTATTGGTGATATTCGTCTACACGACAATCACAGCACGGTTCAATTACCGCAAAACATGCCTAAAGATGTACTTGATCACTTCCAAAAAGTGTTTATTTGTAAACGCCCTATGGGCTTAACAATTACAACTGATCAAGGTCCTGCTGAACCACGTGGCGAACGCTCTGAGCGTCCAGCTGGTGATAAGAAACGCAGCTTTAATAAAGATGACGGCGCACGCGGTGATAAGCGCAGCGGTCCTCGTAAAGAACGTCGCCCTGTAAGCTTCACAGCTAAATAAGCAACGACTCTTTAATAAAAAAACCTTGCCACGAAAGTGACAAGGTTTTTTTGTGTCTGGAGCTTGAAGGTAATAGGTTCAAGATGAAAGATTTGAGCAACTCGCGTTAAATTTTTAACTACATATTAAACTTAAGAAATTAACCGTAAAATATAATTTAGCTTTTATTAAAAATAACTCTTTAAAAAGAAATTCAAATTTTATGCGTTTGTAATTATTAGCTTCTATCTAGGCTGATTTCTCAATACTTCTGTTATAAAACACTCATGTCGGAAATCGTCAGCGGTATATTTATCTCTATTAACATTAGAAATCGAACTATATTTAATCCATAGATTTAAAATATCGACTAAGGCACTTTGTCTTTTTTGAGAGAAATAAAAGCTACACTCAGATTCTCCATCGTCAAGAAAGCTAGTTTGTAATGCGTAAATATCTATAATTAATTTTATAATTAAAGTAATAGGCTCTTTTCCAATTGAAAAGTGGCGAATGCCTATAACATGACAAACTTGTAAAAGAGTCGCTTCCATAATTCCTAAAAGATATACTATTTTTAAGGTATATATATTTATAGAATTCTTTTGTTCTATTTTTTGCTCTTCCGAAAAGTCGGGAAACAATAAGTTTATAAATTTCAGTTTATTTCGTTTAGTGTTTGCTATTTTCCCGAACTCAAAAACCTTAGCCTCGAATAGTTTCATAAATTCATATATATACTCTATTTTTTTAATATCTATCTCGAAGTATGGATCTTCTTTTTTTGTTGGTTTTGGATAAAAGCGTGTAAAAATTAATGTGGCATCTTCAGGTCTAATGCATTTAAAGTTACCATTGAATATAACTGCAGAGAATTTTTCTCTAAATAGAGTTAACTCTTTATGATAGAGATCTATTTTATGCTCAAACTCTTGCCTTTCTATTGTTCTTTTCTGGTAATTCAAATTAGATTGGAACTGTAATGCACGAAAGTTAGCAGTTGCCAAAGTAGCAAGAGGTAATGCTGAACCTAAAATCCATAAAGGCACATTCATATATTCTAAGAAAACAGATAGGGTTTCTTTATTTGGCCATTCAATTGATAGACCATCATTTATAAAAATAAAACTCATCAGTAAAGAAGATAAGCTAACCGGTATAATTATAGCTATCCAAAAATATGAATATGTGAACACACTACTAATTTTTTTATTGTTATTCATATACTTTAAGTCCCTCAATGCACACTCAAGCTAAGAGAGTTATTATTTAATCCAATTAAATAAATATGCTTAATTTAAAGTTCTAAAAAGCCCTACCAGTTCATGATGGGGCTTTTACTTTTGTTATAGTGATTATTCTTTGTTATGGCGTTACTGCCGGATACACGTAGCTGGCATCAAGTCCTAGTGGAATACCAAGTGCCCAGTAACCTAATAAAAAGATACTCCAGCCAATCATAAAGGCGATTGAGTACGGTAGCATAATAGCAATTAAAGTGCCTATCCCGGTGCCTTTCACATACTTTTGACAGTACACCACCACTAATGGGAAGTATGGCATTAACGGTGTAATAATATTAGAGCTTGAGTCACCTACACGATAAGCGGCTTGAGTTAAGTCAGGCGAAATGCCAAGTTGCATTAACATCGGTACAAAAATGGGGCCAAGTAACGCCCATTTTGCTGAACTTGAACCTACAAACAAGTTAACAAAGCCAGTTAAAAAGATAATGCCTACAACCGTTACTGCACTTGGCAATTCCATCGCCTTTAATAACTGCGCACCTTCAATTGCGAGCAGTGCACCTAAATTTGATTTACTAAATGCAGCAATAAATAGCGAACAGAAAAACGCCATGACGATATAATATGCCATGCCGCTCATCGCTTTACTCATAGCATCAATCATATCTTTTGAGGTTTTAAAGGTACCTACCGTAAAGCCATATACAGTGCCCGGAATCCAAAAAAGTAAAAATATTAGTGGTACAATTGATTGCATTAAAGGAGAGCTAAAATTAGTAAGGGATCCATCACTACTGCGCATTGCAGAATCGTCTGGAGCAGAGACAAATGCTAATAACGCAAGTCCAGCAATCATCACGGTACTGGCTATATAAAAGGCACGTTTTTCATCACTACGTGCATCTTCAAATACAGGTAAATCCTCTTTAGCACCATCAACCGCTGTTTTTTGTAAACGTGGTTCAATAATTTTATCGGTGATATACCAGCCCAATGCCACAATAAATAAGCTAGATGCAGAAGCAAATGCCCAGTTATTTAACGGGTTAATTGTCATTGCAGGATTAATTATTTGCGCCGCACTTTGGGTAAAGCTTTGTAGCAATGGATCAATCCCTGATGGAATAAAGTTAGCCCCAAAACCACCACTCACACCAGCAAATGCAGCTGCAATACCCGCAAGCGGATGGCGTCCTGCAGCATAAAATATAACACCGGCAAGTGGAATAACTAATACATAACCTGCGTCAGTAGCGGTATGGCTCACAATGGCTACTAAAATGATTGAAGGCGTTAATAGCTTTTTAGGAGTAACTTTAAGCATTAACTTAAGACCGGTATTAATGAAGCCCGAATGCTCTGCAACACCTACACCTAACATAGCTACTAAAACGACACCTAAGGGAGCGAAGCCGGTAAAGGTTTTTACCATAGAGGATAAAAAAGTAGCGAGCGAATCACTTGCCAGCATATTATTAATAATAATCGCTTCACCGGTACGTGGGTCTATTGCATCAAAGCTTACGCCTGAAAACCACCACGACAAAAACCAAATTAATAACATTGCAAACAGAAATATTACGGCTGGATCTGGAAGCTTATTGCCAACCCGCTCAACAAAATTTAAAAAACGCGCAACAACCCCTGAAGGTAAAGCGTCTTGATTATTACTCATTCTTATTGTTCCTAAATTTATTTTTAGTAACAATATCGCATAAAAACAAAACAGTAAATTAACATTAAAATCTACTTTAAAAGTTTTGGGCACAAAAAAACACGATAGTGATAAACACATCGTGTTTTTTGTAACACTTAGGGTTAAGCGAGGGCTTTAACTTCATCCCATAAGCGTGCAACTAATGCCTTGTCTTCTTCGTTAAGCTCGCCGTTGCGATATGCTTTAACTAAGCTTTGCTCTACAGTTTCGTTTAGCTCATCTATACTGATTGTCAGCTTTTCTACTTCGGCATAACCAACTGCAAGATCAAAATGACCTCGTAAATAGCCGCCAGCAAATAACTCATCGTCAGTTGCTTTTATTACTAAATCATCGAAGTACTGCTGGGCTGCATCGATATAGTTCACTAAACTCATTTATTAATCTCCTGGTTTTGCAAAGCACCTATATTTTCAATGTTGTGGTGCCCTACTGCATACATAATATGGTCGTTAAATCCGGTGGTTACTTTAATATAACCCGTTAATTCATCATCTAATTCGCCATCGCCTGTATCACAAATAAGGGGGCGACCATTAAGCGCTTGTAGTTTTGTTTTAGTTGCTACTACAATAATATTTTCTTTGCCAATTGCGCGTATAAGCACAGGACTCAATTGCTGGTTACCACGGCCAAATATATGCCCTTGCCCGCCAATGAGCGTAATGACTAACTTAGTACTTTGATCATGTGTAAGCTCAAGTAATTGTTTAGCCGTTAAATCTTGGGCAACTAAGGTTTGATCTTTTATTAAATCAACACCAAGTAACGTATTTTCAAGCCCCATTTCTTCCATTATGGCTTCAGCCGTTGAGCCGCTACCCATAATATAAAATGTGTCTTCATCCATTTGCGATACAACATGCGCTGCAATGTCGGCAAGTACGAGTTCGTCGGTTTCTTTACCGCCATTTTTAACCGCTTGCATATAGCGTACTTCGCTAGGTGTTTGCATTTCGCCGTAGCGTTTGGCTTTTACTGTGCCTTGCCTGAAAGCATCTTCATCTATATCCATTACATCTGCATCGGCTAAGGTAACTAACTGCCCCTTAACCAGCATTTCGACTACGCGCCCTGCAGCCTTTGGCGTAATAGCGTAAACACCAGAATGGATTTTACAACCTGCGGGAATACCAAGTACGGGAATGGTATCCTCTATTGCATGGCAAATGTTACGTGCTGTACCGTCGCCTCCGGCAAATAAGACCAAATCAACACCAGAGTTTTTAAGTATTTTTGCGGCTTGTTCTGTGTCATCTGGGGTTGTTATTGCAGAAGTGTTATATACAACCTCTACATTAAAGCCCAAAGCTTTTGCTGTTTGCTCACCCATGTCATCGTTAACAGTGTAAATAGTTAAGCGTTCTTTATAAGGTAATAGCACCTCAAGCGCTGCTTTTGTTCGGCTATTTGCTTTTGGCTCTGCACCTAATTCAATTGCTTTAGCGGCTGTGTGTGCGCCATCACTGCCTTTTAAGGCAACTGTGCCGCCTAAACCTGCTACAGGGTTTACAATTAAGCCTAATTTAAACGCCATTACAAAGCTCCTTTGGATGTTGCCAATTAAATTGCTGCGCTGTTAATGGCCACGGTGTATTGTAAAAATCACAGAGTGCTTTTAAAAGTGATTCTGTACGAGAGTTAAAGCCATTTTCGATTAGCGATAATACCCGTGCATATACTCGCTGCTGAAAATCAAACCGACATGTTTGCTCGCCGTTTAAGTTATCCACCGACACATTAAAATTAAACCCTGCTGCGGTGCTTAATAACCACTCTATAGCTTGGGGCTTTACTTCTACGTTTTCAAACTCAGCTTGTTTTTGTTTGTCGCGCCCGTCTGGGCAGTACCAATAGCCGTAATCTTCTAATAAACGACGTGCATCGCCTGCTACTAGCCAATGCGCAATTTCATGCAGTGCACTCGCGTAAAAACCATGCGCAAATACAACTTGGTGATATGGCACGTGCTCTGTTGCTGGTAAATACACAGGTTCAAAATCGCCTTTTATCAGACATGTATTATGACTTTGATAAAAAGTGCGTTCAAAAATTGAAATTAGATCAGCTATTTGATGCATAAAATTAGGTTAATTTTTCTCGGTTGCAGCGCTATTTTGCGCAGTAAAAACGAGACGAATTGTACGGGCTTTTACAACTAAAGTAAAAATAAGCTCCTAGTGTTTACCACTTAAACAACAATACTTATAAATAAACTGCTTGCACACATAGATAGGAAACACCAATACCTCACGATCATAAAGCAAACCTATTTGCTTATTACGGCGCATTGATTTATTAGGGTTACTCTCTATGTTTAATAACAAAAGTATCAGTCTCAACTTATTTGCTATTCCTTAGGAGCTACTTATTAAAGCTGTTAGGTAAGTTAGTGATGAACTAAAAGAATGGGGAATCAGCTCTTTTTATTACAAAGGTTTTAGTGTTTCACAAAGTATTACTTCGATTACGCTGAAAAGTAAAATAAGTGGTTAATGTATCGCTGCTGCACTACTAAAAATAGGCAGCCTTAATAAAGACTGCCTGTCATTAAGCGTTTATTAATCGCGAGTTGGTGTTACCTTAAGTGAATAAACTTGTGGTTTTTTATGTACTTCTACAAACTTTTCACTAACATCCGATTTGTCTGATGCAGCTGCTTTAGTTAAAGAAGGAGTTAATGCTTTGGTGCTCTGTAGCATCTTAGAATCCGAAGCAAAACCAAGCATTTCAAAGTCATCAATTATCCAGCCTCTAAAGCCATTGTAGAGCCCATCATTCGTTTGGAAATCAAAACGTATGACAACTGATTGACCTACATAATCAGTTAGGTCTAGCTCTTCTAGCACCCAAACAGGTTTACGATTATAACCACCCGATGAGAATGGTTTTGCCTTACGATCTGCCTCATTTGGATCAACAAAAGGGTTTAGCTTCTTAAGTGTTTCAAAGGTTTCACCACTGTCAGTACTTATTTGCACTTCCATGATATCGTATCCATTCTCATTAGGATTTACTGATTCAATTTCCCACCATGTTCTAAATTTAAGAAGTGCGGCACTAACTGATGTCAAGTCAATCGCAGGCGATACAAGCTGTCCTGAATTTGCTTGCTCTGACTGCCCGCCACTAAGAAGGTAATCATTACTGTTTTGTGTGCCTATGAATGTACCCGTATCTTCCTGACCATACCACCACGCACTGTTACCGCTCGATGCTTTAGGTAATAACGCTTTTGGGCCTTCCTCATCTGGCGCTAGAGAAGTATATCCTCCATCAACTAAGGTATTAGTAATGCTATTATTTGCGAGGTCAACCTGGTTCCAAAATCCTGTAAATTGCCAGCTATTTTCACCTTCTTCAAAGCCATCAGAAAATATTATTTGCTCTTCTAAATTTTGGCTAACAAGTGTGAAGTTCTCTAGACGCTCCTTACCTGCCAATATGATAACTTCTTCACGCACTGAGGTTGTATAACCAAATGCAGAAACTTCCATTATGAAAGATTCAATTTCACCACCATCCGAATCACTTTTTGAAATATTCGAAATAGCAAATTCACCATTACTATCAGTAGTTGAAGCTGCAAAGAAACCATTTGTTTGCTCACCACCAGAAATCCTTACAGAGGCACCTTCTAATGGATTACCGTTACCATCAACAACAAAACCACTTAAAGAACCAACAGCACCAACTTCAGTAGATGCTAAATTTAAGGTTGTTTGAATTGTACTTTCATCATTAACGATGATTGAGATAGCGGCTGTTTGGTAACCTTCTTGAGTGCCATATGCTTTATATGATCCCGCTTCTAAGTACATCTTACTAACACCTAACGAATCTGTGTAGCTAGACATTTCAAAGTTTTGTCCTGTGTCAGATTCAAGGCTAATTTGTACGCCCACTTGCGGCTCAAGGGATACAGTGTCTTTTGCGGTTAATATGACTGTTGAGTACTCAAATTCATACTCCTTAACCACAACAACTTCTGATCCACTCGTAGGGTTAAGCAAGTTAATAGTTGCAAGCAAGCGATGTCTTGAAGCGCTTGTATCAAGATCAACTAATAATTCGCTTTCAGCTGTTGAGCTAGTCTTAACCGTTTGCCATTTATCTGAGGCACCAAAAGACTGCAGTTCCCATTCAATATTTTCTACTTGTAAATCAGTATCTATAGAGTCAAATAATAGTTGTGTTTGAGCCGTAAAAGGATCAGGTATAGCACTTGAAATGATCACTTTGCTATCAATAATTGCCTGTGCTTTTTCTAAGGCTTTTTGTGCATTAACAATTGGAATTTGGTGAGCTAACGTCGCAATATTAGTCCCCTCATCCACACTCTTTGATGGAGTAATATAACGCTCAGTCACAAACTCTGTTGCACTATCAATTAATATATTTTTTACCTCTTCGCCTGTAAAATCTGGGTAAATAGAATATATTAGTGAAGCCACCCCTGTTACTATAGCTGCACCTGAAGATGTTCCCGAAAAAGCACTTGTACCATCTCCATATTGACCATCTGTATAATATTGAGAATCTGACTTCAAGGTTTTATAAGAAGTCGGTGCTGCTATATCTACTGAGCTTCCATAGTTGCTGTAAAAAGGTAAACGGTTATCATCATCAACAACGGCAACAAACATCACGTTCTGCTGCTTTTGTAGAGTACCGTTACTAGTAAAGTGAAGAGCTGAGCTATGTAAGCGTGCATCCACACCGTAAACATTGTTGCTGTTGCCCGCACCATTGCCGATGCCATTACCTGCAGACCACACTAATAACTTATCTAAATTACTTTCTGCTATTTTTCGGTAGGGTCTAGAAGCGACTAGAGCAAGCGTATTTCGCTCTTCTAAGCTAACAATGTTCGATGGGTCGAAAGAAACTGGAATATAACCAGGGATTGACCATGAGCTATTTACCGTCACAACACCTGCTTTTGATAATAAAGCTTTAAGGCTTTCTTTACTCCAATTACCTAAGATTAATTGAGAAGACCAGTTAATCCCAGACATGCCTGTCCCATTATTGGTAGCGGCACCAATAGTACCTGCTACAGCTGTACCATGATCAGAAACTTGGGACGTCAATACTTCAGAGTAGCGTCCTTTTAGCTCTGGATGGGTTGTATCAAAGCCACCATCAGAAATTGCTACTAAAACATCAGTGCTACCTGTTGTAAAGTCCCATGCAGCCGTTGCTAATATTTTCTCTAGATGCCAGTTATCGCCGCCATCAGTGAAGTCACTACCGTCATTTGGTATTGTATCTTCTTGTCGTAATACGTTCTGCCCTTCAAAAACACGGTTATCAACACTTGAAACGCCCTGCTCTAGCTTTAACAGCTCCATTGCTTCTTTAGTCTTTAAATCACTTTCATCATATTCAACTAATAAGCCCTGTGTTTCGTCATAACCTTTTACAACTAACTGCTCATAATTAGCCACGAGCGTTTTAAGTGCATCCTTATCAAGTGAAGACGAGTAGACCCAAGATTGATTTGATATCGCCCCTATTAGCTCGTTAACTTCAGTAGTATCATCATTACCAGAAACTTTTAACACATCAAATTCAAAACTTGGAGTAATACTAAATGTTGTACTTTTAACGCTATCATTATCTTTTGACTGCGCAATTAATTTATACTCACCCACGGCAGTTGGAGTAAGAGTTACTGATTGATCTTCAGATTTAGTTAACGTTAATGCTGAAGTCTCTGGTTGCATTTCTACTTGCCAGTTAATTTCACCTAAATCATCATCAGAGATAAAATTAATAGCCACTTCTTGGTTTTGTACTGGCACAGAACTAAAGCTAATTGCGGTATTACTTAGCTGTGCAAATACCGGATTAACTGTAACAATCACACTACCTGTGACCACTTCACCTGCAGAGTCTTTGACTGATAACTGAAACTCTAAATTTGCTTGCTCAGAGACATCTGGCGCTATAAATGAGGTCGAAGCAGTTGTTGATGTGTTCAACTCAACACTTGTCCCATCAGTTTGAGACCATTCATATGATAACTCACGGCCTTCAGGGTCTGTTCCCTGAGCAGTTAAAACAACTTTAGTATTTTCATCAACACTTTGATCTTCTCCCATTACTAACGCTGGAGGTTTATTTTGTAATGCTGTTGGTTCGACACTTTTATCATCACTTCCACACCCAACCAAAGACGTTATAGTGATCGCAAGTAGTAATTTTTTAAAATATTTAACTTCTGTATTTAATCCAAATTTAGTTTGTCGCATTCCTGCTCCTTTTTAAATCCATGATAAATATTTACTTAGCTAATAAAAACGATTTTACGTCTCTATAAAGATAGATAAATCCTCATAGAAACACGCTAAAATAGCGAGAGTAAATAATAGATTGATTGCGGCAGGAAGTTACAGATCATGGTAAAGACGAGGTGCAACTTCCTTGTTGCTATGATTAGTATTTAATATAGTTAAGCTAATAGTTCTATATACTAATCAATTTCTTATTTAAAGAGTAATTCTTTGTATAATTATTAAGCACTGGTTTTTTGATAATAAAAAACCTAACTTAATTAACATTAACATTAACATTAACATTAACATTACGAGAGAGAGAAAAACATAGTCTATCCTTCAAGATTGAATTTATATTAATATATTTTTTATTTGCTGTTTTAGCTTATTTTTATTCAGTATTTGAGTCTATTCGATTTGAAAAACACATCAACAATGGTCGGGAATAGTTCTAGGAGAACCATAATCTTCGAGTTCTCTTTGGTTATCGTCTACTATCATTTCATGTAGGGCACTGGCACAAAATAGAGTGTAGACATCACCTTATTAAGTATTGTGTTATGGTTTTGTAAAAAATAGAAATGAGATCCGTTATTTTCCGCACTAAAAACGAGATGAATTGTATGGTTTTTTTACAACTAAAGTAAAAACAAGACGTAAGAGTAAAATCTAAATAGGTTAACCATTTACTTTATTGATGTTTTTAATAATACCTAAACAGTAAAGCGTATTGGCAAGTTCTATACGCTGTGTTTTTTCGCTAGCGGTTTTGTTGGCTAAGCTAGTTAACATATCGTACCGTTTACGTAGAGTTAGTATATATCTGGCATGCTTACGGCATTCAAAACAACGTGTGCAGTGTGAATCCACCCAAAAACCAAGTACCTCAAACCAATATTGTTGCTCTTGAGCAAAGAAAATAAATGCCTTAGGGCAGGTCTCGCACTGCTCCTCAATATCTACATAGAGTGTTCGAGGAAAACTGGCATAATTTTGCTTTTTTATATCAGCCAACATTACCGTATTAGAGAAGTATTTAAGGCTCGAGTAACGTCAATGCCCTTTCTCTATCTCCTCTATTGTCACTAAGGTATTTGTAGTTATTGGTCTATTGCCATACCTTAGGTGGTTAAGGTACATATATCTACCTATTTTAAATTCACGGCTTACATCTTAAAAGTAAGCTAAATAAAAGCAAGTTAAAGCAAAATCAATAATACGTAGTTATTATCCGAATTTAGGTATAAGTAATTTCTATACTTTGAATAATTTAGCCCATTAAATACATTCGGCATTAGCATTACTTAGTGTTCAATACTCTCTACTTTTACCTGCTTAGCTATATGGTTTTTTAACAAACGGGTATTACGCGTGTTAGCTTTAAAAAACGCATCAAATATATCGCCAAAAAATGGCACTAAGCCGCCCACAAAATCTATGAGCATATTAATGATCATCTTAGTCTTTATACGTTTACTCACACCTAAACGCTGCGCTTCTATAAGCACATAGCTTGATAAAATTAGCCCTGCGGCATCACCTATAACAGGGATTAAGCCAATCACAGCCTCCAAACCTATATTAAATTTAGTAAAAGGAATACCAATGCTGCTATCCGTTAACTTACTGAAACGTTCTAAGCGGGCTATTGCAGCTTGGGCTTTTATTTGTGAGTGTTCATTAATATTATCGTTCATGATTACTACCCTCCTTCTTGCAGTATATAGTGCTTACTTGAACAACTCCTGAAAGGCTCCTAACTAAATTACAGACATAAAAAAAACGCGGTAATCCGCGTTTTTTTATAATAAATACTTACACAGAGCCATTAATTGGCCCATGTTCGTGGTTTACATGTGGATTTTGTCCGCGTTGACGCAGTAAGTGGTCCATTAAGGTAATGGCCATCATTGCCTCTGCAATCGGTATTGCACGAATACCTACACACGGGTCGTGACGACCTTTAGTGATCATCTCAACCGCTTCGTTGCTTGTATTAATGCTGTTACCTGGGATGGTAATGCTCGAGGTTGGCTTTAGCGCAATAGAAGCAATAATGTCTTGCCCTGTCGAAATACCCGCAAGTACGCCACCTGCATGATTTGATGTAAAACCTTCAGGGGTTAGCTCGTCGCGATGCTCAGAGCCTTTTTGCTCAACTACGTCAAAGCCATCGCCAATTTCAACGCCTTTAACTGCGTTAATACTCATTAATGAGTGTGCAAGTTCAGCGTCAAGGCGGTCAAATACAGGCTCACCAAGACCAACAGGTACATTACTTGCCACTACTTTTACTTTAGCGCCAACTGAGTCACCTTGCTTTTTAAGATCACGCATATATTCGTCAAGCGCTTCAAGCTTACTTGCATCAGGGAAGAAAAAAAAGTTATTTTCCACTTCATCCCAGTCAAACGTTTCGGCCTTAATAGGGCCAAGCTGACTTAAGCATGCTTTAACTTCAATACCATGAAATTGCTTTAAGTATTTTTTAGCAATAGCACCTGCCGCTACGCGTATCGCGGTTTCGCGTGCAGATGAACGACCGCCACCGCGATAATCGCGCAAGCCGTACTTATGCCAATACGTGTAATCGCCATGACCTGGGCGAAATACATCTTTAATTTTACCGTAATCTTGCGAGCGTTGATCGGTATTTTCAATCAATAGACCAATGCTGGTACCTGTGGTTTTACCTTCAAAAACGCCTGCTAATATTTTTATTTGATCGCTTTCACGGCGCTGCGTTGTATAACGGCTTTGGCCTGGTTTTCGGCGATCTAAATCAATTTGTAAGTCGGCCTCTGTGATTTCAAGACCTGCGGGAGTACCATCAACAACGCCGCCTAATGCAACGCCGTGGCTCTCACCAAAGGTGGACACTTTAAATAACTGCCCAATGCTATTACCTGCCATTAACTTTCCTCATTCCTAATGACTACCAATAGCCAAGCACAGGGCTTGGCTATTCATTTTTTTACTTATTTTGCAAAATACTCATCTAGCTGCTTTTTGCTAATTACAAATACACCTAAGCCGCCTTGTTCAAATTCAATCCATTCAAACGGCGCGCCCGGATACAGTGCATCCATATGTACCATAGAGTTACCAACTTCTACAAATAACAAACCGTTATCAGTTAGATATTCACTCGCTTCGCTCAATATAGTACGGGTTACATCTAAACCATCGTGACCTGATGCAAGTCCAAGCTCTGGCTCATGATGAAATTCGCGTGGCAGGTCAGCCATATCTTCTGCATCAACATACGGTGGGTTTGCTACTATTAGGTCGTATTTTTGACCTGGTACACCGCTAAATACATCAGACTGAATAGGTAACACGCGATCACTCAACATGTAATCGTTAATGTTAATGTCTGTCACTTCAAGCGCTTCATACGATATATCTACCGCATCAACTTGTGCCTGCTCAAAAGCTTGCGCAAGTGCAATTGCGATACAACCCGAACCCGTACATAAATCTAATATACGGTTTACCGATTGTGGCTCTTCAAGCCAGGGTGTAAAGCGGTTACTAATAAGCTCGGCAAATGGTGAGCGAGGTATAAGTACACGTTCATCCACATAAAATGGCATACCCGCAAACCATGCAATGTTTGTTAAGTAAGGTACTGGTGTGCAGTCGTTAATACGTTCTGCAATAAGACCCGCAAGTCGGTTTTTTTCTGTGCTTGTTAAACGCGCGTGCATTAATTCTTTTGGCGCATCAACAGGCAAGCTAAGCGCAGGCAGTAATAAGCTTACAGCTTCATCCCATGCGTTATCTGTACCGTGTCCAAAAAATATACTACTACTTGCAAATTGGCTTGTAGTCCAACGTAACCAGTCATGTAAAGTTGACAGTTCTGCAACGGCTTCTTCGAGTGTTGCTTCTTCTATTTGTAAATCGCTCATATATTTTTACCTGTATTAGCTTACTGACTGTTTTGAGTCTTTAAGACGATTGCATTGCCTATCTGCGCTGGGCAAATTACAATTGCCCCTCATTTAAGTATTGTACCGCCTTTTGCGCTGCGTTTTTACGTTTTTTTGTTTAGGTAATAGTTATGAAAAAAGACACTCCATCACATTCGTCCCTAAGCAATGACGACATAAGCTTATTTCGTCAAACGATCACAGGCGCCAAAGTATTTAAACAAGATACTCATCGTTTTGATACAAAGCCTAAGGTGTCACAAGCTAAGCAATTTGCCCAGCAAAAAAAGCAGGCTCAATCTGAATTTTTCTTCTCAGACGTTTATATTCCCGATATAGACACCCACGGCACGGTTAAATATGTAAAACCTGGCCAAGATACTTTCCTAGCTAAACAGCTTCGCCGTGGTGACTTTGCACCCGATTTGACGCTAGATTTACATGGCTTAAATAAAGAACTTGCTAAAGACGAACTCGCTGGACTCATTCACGAATGTAAAAAGCAGCATTATTATTGTGCATGTGTAGTGCACGGTATTGGTGGCGGCGTACTAAAGCACAAAGTGCCTCAGTACTTAGTACAGCACCCTGACGTAATAGCGATGCACCAAGCCCCTCTCGAATATGGTGGTAGAGGCGCTGTACTTATTTTAATTAATTTACCGCAAAGTGATGAATTTAGACGCTAACTTTAGCTATTACTAGGATGTAACTACGTGCATATTTTTTCAATTATTTTTCCGCTCATTTTTATTGTTGCGCTTGGTTATAGCTGTTGCCGATTAAAATTTTTCGACAAGCAGCATATCGCAGGCCTGAGTAAGTTTACTTTTTATATTAGTTTGCCAGCTTTTTTATTATTAAATATGTCGCAAATTAACTTACAGCAAAGTATTAGCCTTTTTGCATTTTTGAGCTTTTACATACCTGTTTTGAGTGTATTTGGGGTGGGTATATTAATTGATCGCTTTTATTTAAGTAAAAAACATTTAAAAAACTACCAACAACACGGTGTATTTGGACTTGCTTCTAGCTATTCAAATATGGTGTTAGTGGGTATTCCTATTATTATTGCCTCGCTTGGCAAAGAGATGATAGCCATTGCATTTATGATCATTACTTTTCATAGCACATTGTTATTCGCACTTACATTTTTAATAGGCGCTAAAGGTAGCAGCGATAAATTTTCGTGGTCGCACTTTGGAAAAAGTATGGTACTAAATCCTATTGTACTGAGTATTGGGTGCGGGCTTATATTAAACATATTAGGAGTTACACTGTTTAGCGACTTAGCAAATAGTTTGGAGCTATTAGCTAAACCAGCAATTGCCTGTGCGCTATTTGTACTTGGTGCAAATTTAGCTTTTTATAAAATAGCTGCAAATTGGCAACCGGCTTTAATAGCATCAATTTTAAAAATATTTTTATTGCCTGCATTAGTTTTATTGGTAGGCACTTATGTATTTAAGCTAGACACGCAAATACTTAATGTATTGGTACTTTTAAGTGCGTCCCCTGTTGGCGTAAATGCTTATCTTATTGCGACTCAAATAAAGCAACATGAAGCTACTCTTGCTGGGGCTGTCGTACTTTCTACTATCTTAAGTGTTATTAGCTTTACGTTTTGGCTAGCTTTACTACTTTAGCTTACAAACCGCCGGCTACATCAACAAAGCTACCCGTTGTAAAAGAAGCGTGCTCTGAAGCTAAAAAGTAAATTGCTACAGCAACTTCCTCGGGTGTACCGCCTCTGCCAAGGGGTAATTTACTTTTAAGACGATCGACTCGATTTTTTTCACCGCCATCGCTATGCATATCAGTGTAAATAAGCCCAGGTCTAACCGAGTTAACTCGAATACCTTTACTTGCCACCTCTTTTGCCAAGCCAATAGTAAATGTGTCCATTGCACCTTTAGATGCTGCATAATCAATGTACTCATTAGGAGAGCCCGTTTTAGCGGCCCCCGATGAAACATTAACAATACTACCGCCATTTCCCATTCGCTTTATTGCCTCACGGCTACATAAAAAAGCACTGGTAATATTTGTAGTCAAAACTTCGTTTATGCGCTCAGCACTCATTTCTAACAAGGGCATTTGTGGTTTTAAAATACCGGCGTTATTTATTAGTACATCAAGTTGGCTAAATTCTTTATCAATAAAATCAAACAACGCCAAAACATCTGCCTCTTTCGATACATCTGCTTTTATAACTTGAGCTCTAACGCCAAAGCTTCTTACTTGATCGGCTACTAGCTTCGCACTAGCTAAATCAGCTTTATAATTAATGCAAACATCATAACCATGCTTTGCAAAATATAGTGCGGTAGCTGCGCCAATACCTCGGCTAGAGCCTGTGATAAGTACAACGGGGGGAGCGATTCATTAAAGCTATTATTCTTTTAAAGCTGCGACTACTGAAATTTCAACAAGTAGTGCTTCACGTGCCATTTTAGCTTCCACACAGGCACGTGCTGGTGCATAACCCTCGGGTACCCATGCATCCCATACTGCATTCATATCAGCAAAGTATTCCATGCTCTTTACATAAATAGTCGCGCTAAGCATATGTTCTTTTGAACTCCCTGCTTCATCAAGCAGCGCCTCTACTTTATCAAGCATAGTTTGAGTTTGCTCTTTAATACCTTTTTGCGCGTCGGCGCATACCTGCCCACATAAATACACAGTGCCATTATGTTTTACTATGCGGCTCATGCGCGCACCTGTTTGTAAGCGTTCTATCGTCATAATACTTTTCTCAATTATTTAAAGGTTTTCTGGGGCATTTATACTTATATAACTACTACGCTGGGTTTGCTCATCATAACTAATAACAGCAACAGCACCTGTATTAAAAATTGGCATATTACCAGGGCTTAATTGATCCACTAAATAACTTACAATAGGCATGTGTGCCACTATAAGCCATGTATTGCATTGGGGATGAGTAGCAATAAGCGTTTCAAGATAGTCAGCAGCAATTTGAGGTTTGCCTTCGGGGATAATATCGGACGTGGTTTCGCTAAATTTAAATACGTTATTTTTAGCCACACCTGCAGCTGTTTGCTGTGCACGAATGTAAGGACTAACTAACAGTGCATCAGGGCAATGTGCTTTACTGAGCCAAAGGCCCATTTTTTCAGCTTCATCGTGCCCTGTTTGGGTTAAATTTCTACCTGCATCATCAGCCTGCATGGGTGTTGCTTCGCCGTGGCGCATTATTAGGATTGTTTTCATAAAAAATCAACCGATTAAAGAATATAAAACAGTAGCCAGTTTGCCCATTTGTCAGCTATATTAACAACATAAATCTATTTATTTCTAAATAATTCTTTCATGAGATTCAGGTAAATCTTTAAGCTGTATTTCGCTTTCCTGAAGCCATCATCTGTTGTTAACAAGTAAACGTTTAGTTTCAGGAGCATCATTTGAATATCAGCCGCAATGATAACAGAGCATACCGCGCCTTTACACTGGACAATGGTCTAAAAGTACTATTAGTGCAAGATAAAGATTCTACAAAAGCGGCAGCATCAATGGCAGTTAACGCCGGGCATTTTGACGATCCTCTTGATAGGCAAGGCCTAGCACACTTTTTAGAGCACATGCTTTTTTTAGGCACTGACCAATACCCAGATTCAGGCAGTTTTAATAATTTTGTTTCGCAAGCTGGCGGGAACACTAATGCGTGGACTGGCACTGAGCATACCTGTTACTTTTTTGATGTTAATAACCAAGAATTTGAACAGGCGCTTACCCAATTTAGCCGTTTTTTTATTGCGCCACTTTTAAATTCAGCCGAAACAGAAAAAGAACGCAACGCAATTGAAGCCGAGTTTAAACTAAAAATAAAAGACGATGGTCGCCGTATTTATCAAGCCCACAAAGAAACGGTAAATCCAGCTCATCCATTTGCTAAATTTTCTGTAGGAAACCTACAAACCTTAGCTGACAGAGAGCGCTGTATTAGTGATGAGCTTCGCGACTTTTTTAATAGCCAGTACCAAGCTCAGTGGATGACTTTAGTTATTTGCGCAAACGAAACATTAGACACACTACAAAGCTGGGCACAAACTTACTTTGGCGCAATTAAGGGTAATAAAAACCTCAAAAAGCCAGAGATCAGTGAGCCCCTCTATCGCAAACAAGACATAGGAAAAATACTCCATATTGAGCCGCATAAGCATATGCAAAAACTTATCATAAGTTTTGCTATGCCTAATATTGACGACTTTTATCGCCACAAAACAGTGAGTTTTATTGCCCATTTACTTGGCTATGAAGGCGCGGGTTCTCTTTATTCTATTTTAAAAGAGCAAGGCTGGATAAACGCGCTTTCTGCTGGCGGTGGTATTAATGGCAGCAACTTTAAAGACTTTAATATTAGTTTAGCGCTTACCGATGAAGGTATTGAATACTTCGAAGACATTATTGAAATGGTGTTTGAATACATTTGCTTAATTAACGATAACACCGAAAAATTGCCGCGTTTATATCAAGATAAAAAAAATCTATTACAAATAGCATTCGATAACCAAGAAAAGTCACGCTTGATTGATTGGGTCAGTAATTTAAGCATTAATATGCAGCATTACGATGAAGCAAACTACGTGCAAGGCGACTATTTAATGGAAGGCTTTAAAAAAGCGACCCACGAAATGGCCATGCAGTGGTTAACGCCACATAATATGCGCATCGTACTTATACATCCAGATGTAGAGCCTGAACATAAAACCGCATGGTACAACACACCATATAAAGTAGAACATATTTCACCTAGTTGGCTTGATGCACTTAGCGAGATAAATAAACCGCTGAGCGAAATGCTGCTGCCTACCGCTAATCCTTATTTAACAAAAGAAGTGGTGTTATTTGATGTCATAAAACCACAAACAAAACCCGAGTTATTAGTAAAAGAACCCGGTTTTGATTTTTGGTTTAAACAAGACAACACATTTCGTGTTGCTAAAGGCCATTTTTATTTGGCCATGGATTCTGATTTTGCCGTAAAAGATGTAAAACATATGGCACTCACCCGCTTATTTACAGATTTATTTATGGATAGCGTGGGCGAGCAATTTTATCCTGCAGAACTTGCAGGTCTTAGTTACCACTTAACCTCGCATCAAGGTGGGTTAACTCTACATACCGCTGGGCTTTCATCTAGCCAGTTAGAGCTTGTTGATCAATTAATAGATGCTTTATTTAATGTAGAAATTTGTGCAAAACGCTTTGCTGAATATAAAAAACAGCTTGTAAGGCATTGGCGCAATAGCAACCAAAACAAACCAGTCAGTGAGTTGTTTAGTATTTTAGGCGCAAAAATAATGCCTTGGAACCCACAACCTGGGGAGCTTGCATCGGCATTAAAAAACACTTGTTTTCAGCAATTTAATGAGTTCAGAACAGACTTTTTTAAAGCACTACATGTTGAATCATTTTTACATGGTAACTGGCAGCAAAGTGATGCATTAGCCTTTCAAAAAAAGGTCGCCGAACACCTAAAAAACGCAGCCATAATTGAAGATTTAAGACGCCCTCTTTTTGAAATTAAAAAAGTAACTCGCTATGAGTTAGAACTTCCTTGTAGCGACCATGCCATGGTTGTTTACTATCAAGCGCAAACGGATTGCGTGGCCGAAAAAGTAAAAATGATGGCGTTAAATCATTTAATTAATCAAGATTACTTTAACGAGTTACGAACAACACAACAGCTAGGTTATTTAGTGGGCGCAGGTTATGCACCTTTTAACACACGTGCTGGAATAGCATTTTATGTGCAGTCACCTAAGTTTGATGCAAAAACATTATTGCATCGACATAACAGCTTTATTAAAAACTACCTTGATAACATCGATGCACTTGATGAAAACGATTGGCAACAGCAAAAGCATGGCCTTAGTACTCATATTGCAGAAAAAGATAAAAACTTGCGCCTGCGCTCACAACGGTTATGGCTTGCTATTGGTAATAGAGATCACGAATTTCATATGCAGCAGCGACTTTTAGATGCCCTAAACGCGCTAACACTAAGAGAAGTAAAAGTTTATGCACTAAGCCTATTTGATGATGATAGACCAAGATATGAGCTTTTAAGCTCGGCAAAAGTCACTAAATCTCAAAATATGCCCGTTTACTCTCAATCTCTTTGACTCTAGGTTTAGCTTGTTTTAAATTATCATTTGTAAATTAGAAGTAATCAAAAATGATAAAAACAATAATAAAACTAAGCATGCTTGTAGTACTTGCTTACTCATTTGAGCTTTTTGCCTTTGAGTCATCACTTAATTACAACTCTGACAATATACTTATACTAGCAAGCGCCATTATAGCGCTTGCTTTGCCCTACCTGTTATTTGTAATCCACAAACTTAGACGTTCACGCCGCCAACTTCGACTTTCGGAAAAACGCCTTAAAAGTACCGTAGAAGGTAGCGGCGATACACTTTGGGACTGGAACATAAAAACAGGCGAAGTTATTCGTATTAACGATAAGTACTTAATGGACTCAACTACCTTAATGGGGTTTCCACCAAATAAAGGCCTTATCCATCCTCACGATATTAATAACGTTGAGCACTTGTTAAAAGTGCACTTTGCAGAGCAGTCTGCTTTTTTTGAAGCCACCTACCGAATCAAAGATACTTTTGGTCGTTGGCACTGGGTGCTCGACCGCGGAAAAATAATTGAAAAAGACGCCAACTTATCACCCCTTAGAATGACAGGTACCGTTCGCGATATATCACAGTTAAAATCAACTGAAGAGCGCTTAAACCTTTTTGCAAAATGTGTTGAGTCGCTTACTGACGCCTTAGCAATTTACGATAAAAACTTTAAACTGGTTGATATAAACCAGTTTAAAGTTTTTTGAGTCGCTTACTGACGCCTTAGCAATTTACGATAAAAACTTTAAACTGGTTGATATAAACCCTAGCTTTTTAACCTTGTTTGGTGGCGTACGCGAACAATACTTAGGAAAAGAATTTAGCCTATCTGGGTATGAGCCAAGCTACACAAACAGAATTATTGAAATAGTAAAAGAGCGCGAACATATTCAACAAGAAGTGAAGCTTCGTAATAGTGAGCGTATTTTATTACCGATAGAAATATCCATAGATGAAATTAAAAACGATCAAAATCAAATAACTAATTATGTCGTTGTATATTCAGATTTAACAGAGCGTAAAAAAGCAGAATCGCAATTACATAACTTATCGAATCGAGATCGCACAACCAGTCTGCCTAACCGAAATTTATTTTTTACTGATTTGCATAAACTAGTAAAACTCAATTCGCATCACGCCTTGCTTGTATTCGATTTAGATAACTTTAAAAAAATAAATGACTCGTTAGGACATCAGCTAGGTGACAGCTTATTAGCTAAACTAGCAATGCGCTTAAATAAACTAACCCGCGAAAATGATGTGTTTTATCGTTTAGGCGGCGATGAGTTTGCTCTGGTAATGTCTGACACTAACGACATACATGTAATTACACGCATGGCTAAACAGTTTTTAGCGGCCATTGCTACACCATTTAAAATGGCAGGCCACGAACTGGCAATCACCTCAAGTGTAGGTATTGTATTATTCCCTGAAGACGGTAATACGCCTGAACTGCTTTTAAAAAATGCAGATACCGCCATGTATCATGCTAAAAAGAAAGGTAACAGCTACTTATTTTTTAACGACACGATGAACCGTCAAGCCGTTAAACGACTGCAAATTGAAAACCTCATGCGCTTTGGTTTAAAAGAAGATCACTTTGAAGTGTACTACCAACCAAAAATGAATATTCGCACAGGCAAGCTAACCGGAATGGAAGCATTAGTGCGCTTTATTACACCCAAAAAAGGCATTATTAGTCCGGGAGTTTTTATACCTATAGCCGAGGAAACGGGCCAAATAATTGAAATTGGTGAAGTGGTATTAAACAAAGCCTGCAGAGACGTAAAAGAATGGGTAGATAGCGGTTTATTTAGCGGCCGAGTAGCTGTCAATTTATCAGCAAAGCAATTTAGCCTCCCCGATTTAACCTCTCGTATTGACGTTATTTTGCAAAAAAATGAATTACCTTCTTACTTTTTAGAGCTTGAAATAACAGAAGGTACTGTAATGGATGACCCTAAAGAAGCCATTGCAATTATGCGTTCGTTAAGTGCCCGAGGTATTCATTTAGCAATGGATGATTTTGGTACTGGTTATTCATCATTAGCGTATTTAAAGCAATTTCCACTTAATACACTTAAAGTAGATAAAGCATTTATAGATGACATGACCAACGAACGTGGCCGTAATATGGTCGACTCAATAGTCACTATTGCACATAACCTTGATTTACATGTAGTGGCTGAAGGTGTAGAACAAGCTCATCAAATTGATATACTCAAAAAGCTTAATTGCGAAACAGTACAAGGTTATTACTATTCTAAGCCTCTATCAAAAAGTGAATTTACTGAATTTTTAAAGCAACAACAAACTAAAGCAGCCCCAAGCTTAATTAGAAAAAATAAAAATGTGGCGTCAATAAATTAAGGGCGCCATATACACGCATTTATTCCTACATTTCTTACTAAAGCACGACGATAATGTAGATTAAACAAGCACCAGGCTACAGGTCCAAGTAAACCGCCTAAAATCAGCCATCGCTTAATTGGCATGCCTTTTTTAATGGTTTCTAAATACATTAAAGCTATAAATGCACTGCTTAGTAAAAATATAAACAAAATCACCCTTTAAAGTTGCTCAAAAATACGGCGCTTATTCTAACGCTAACGTGATTAAATTTAAAGCAACAAATCCCCCGCGTGCACAAAAAAGCCGAAGCTGTTAAACACAGATTCGGCTTTTAAAATTATAATTTACAAGTTACTTTTCAGCACGACCCATAAATTTGTGTTCAACAGTATTAATACGGATACGGTCACCTGTTGAAATATGCTCTGGCACAGAAATATTTAAGCCAGTTGACATACGTGCAGGTTTTGAACGCGCACTCGCAGATGCACCTTTGATAGATGGGTCTGTTTCTTCAACAACAAGTTCAACACTTGACGGTAAATCAAGCCCTACTGGCGCGCCATCAATAACAATTACGTGTACGCCTTGCGTTTCTTCATTAACAAACTGAATTTCTTCGCTAATAGCATCTTTGTTTAAGTTGTAAGGCGTATAATCTTCATTATCCATAAACACATACTCGTCGCCATCAATGTACGATAGCATTACTTCACGGCGTGTTAAATCAGCCAGCGTTAGCATGTCACTGTCTTTGAATGTTTCGTCAACTTTACCACCGGTTACCACATCGTATAAACGCATACGGTATAAACTACCACCAGCACGACCTTGCGGCACAGAGCGCACAATATCTTTTACAACTAAAACGCGGCCATTGAAGTCAATAGCAGTACCTTTTTTAACATCACTCGCCTTTGGCATGTGTGAATTCCTATTATTTTTTTGATTGGCAGAAACATACCACGAACTGGATTTTGTTCAACTAAAATTACGTTGGTTTTACGCTACATGTTGTATTAGCTTGTAAAATTTTAATTTATACTAAAATACATATAATCAAATGTGAAAAAAACTGCTATGGTAGCTTTACCGAGTATGACTTCAAGGAATGGATCATGGACCAGAAAAAAGTACATGAGTATTTAGTTAAAAAACCACTTGTTCAGGTTACAAAACCATTTGCGCAAGAGGTTGATGTATATAAAGTGAATCATAAAATGTTTGCGACTCTTGCTATTGGCAATGACGGTCAAACTAATGATGATGGTGAGGTTATTTGGTGGCTTAACTTAAAGTGCGATCCTGATGAAGCAATATCATTGCGTGATACTTTCCCGGCAGTGATCCCTGGTTACCATATGAATAAACGCTTATGGAACACAGTAATTTTAGACGGCACAATTGCACAAAGTGAAATTGAGAGAATGATTGATAACTCATTTAATTTAGTCGTAGAAAACATGCCAGAAAAAGACCGCAAAGCTATCGCACTTCACTTGTAGCACTTTTTGGGCTAGGCTACTAGCCCATTAAAACCTTACACCTTAAGCGTATAAATTAAATCGTCGTATAACTTTTCGCCTATTGTATGCACTTTAAAAAGTGTATCGGTATGGGTTAAGCCGCACTTACTAAGCACCTTTTCAGAACCAACATTGCCACGCGTTACGACTGCTTTAAACTGCCTAATACCACATTCTTTCCAAGCCCAATCAATCACAGCTCTTAACGACTCTGTCGCGTAGCCTTTATTAAAATACTCTGGCAATAATAAATACCCAAGCTCTGCGGTTTCTCCGTCATAGGCAAAGCCTGTAACACCCACAGGTTGTTTTGTTTGATTATTAATAATGAGTAAACACAGTGGATGACGTGATTTAGCATTCCACTTAGGCAAGCGTATCTCAAAGCGGTTTCTTACCAGTGACTCCATTGGCATATCAAAACAATACTTAAGGACTTGAGGATCGCGATGAAGCGCTAGAAAAAGAGGCCAATCAGACTCTTCTATTTGGTACATGCTCAATCTTTGTGTAAATAATGTCATTAAGCTCCTCATTTAAATATTAAAAATCATAAAAAAACCGCATTTAAATGCGGTTTTTATAAACAGTAGAAACTTTATTCTTTCGTTTCAATCTCTTTAGTAACTTCAGGCTCAGTGACACTTTGCTCTTGTGGCTCAGTGCTTTGTACTTCAGGAGCTACAACCTCAACAGTTGCTGCATTATAAAAAGTAGTACCAGAGCTTGCCATTGTTACCAGTGACTCACATGGAGCAAAGTTAGCATCGCTGTTAGCTAATGTAGACATATCAGAGCTTATTTTACTTGCGCCTAATTTATCCATATAGCTAAACGGGCCACCTAAAAATGGTGGAAAACCAATACCAAATATTGCACCGATGTCGCCATCACGAGGGCTTGCAATAATACCATCATCTAAACAGCGTACTGCTTCGTTAAGCATTTGCGATACACAACGCTTAGCAATTTCGCTCTTGTTTAAACGTGGAGCCGAGGTAACACCCAATAGTTCGTAAACTGACTCATCAACCTTTTTGCCTTTTTTATCGTATTCATAAAAACCACGACCAGACTTACGGCCAAGGCGTTTTGAATCAATCATACGCATAAATGCATCAGGGCCTTTAAAACGCTCGCCTAATTCTTTTTCAAGAATTGGGGCAATTTTAGAGCCAATATCAATACCTACTTCATCAAGTAGAGCCAGCGGGCCTACCGGAAAACCAAACTCAACAAGCGCCGCATCAATCTTTTCAATTGGCTCGCCTGCTAACATTAAGTTAGCAGCTTCGTTCAAGTAAGGCGCTAAAATACGGTT
Source organism: Pseudoalteromonas sp. Z9A6 (assembly GCF_011378805.1). Lineage (NCBI taxonomy): Bacteria > Pseudomonadati > Pseudomonadota > Gammaproteobacteria > Alteromonadales > Pseudoalteromonadaceae > Pseudoalteromonas > Pseudoalteromonas sp. Z9A6. The sequence goes on along the minus strand of NZ_WTKZ01000017.1, from coordinate 46,834 downwards.
GACGTAAAAACCGGCCATATCTTTTACAACAATTGGCGTTTTACCTTGCTTACGTGCAAAGTTAACAACGCGGGCAATGGTCTCTTGAGACGTACCTTCGTGTGGAATAATTTCCACTAATGGCATTTTTTCCACTGGTGAAAAGTAATGCAAGCCAATTACATTTTCAGGACGTGCTGCCTGCGCTGCAATTTGCGATATTGGTAATGATGACGTGTTACTTGCAAAAATTGTATTTGCTTGGCATTGCTGCTCTACGTCTGCAACCATACCTTGCTTAAGTGCAAGGTCTTCAAACACCGCTTCTATTACTAAATCAATGTGTTTAAAGCCACTGTAGTCAGTTGTACCTGTAATACGGTTCATCGTTAACTGCACATCAGCTTTAGACATAATACGACGCTTAAGACGCTTATCTAAAATTTTGTAGGTGTAGCTCATTGCATTACTAATGCCCTGCTCTGCTACATCTTTAATACGTACCGGTACTTTAGCTTTAACAGCACTTACGTGCGCAATGCCTGCGCCCATTAGTCCACCACCTAAAACAGCAGTTTTGCTTATTGCGGGTGCGTCATCATTGCGCCACTCTTTTTTCATTTCAGTGGTTGCAAAGAAAATACCGCGAAGCGCTTTCGATTCGTCACTCATTACAAGTGTTGCAAAGCTTTCAGCTTCTGTTTTATACGCTTTTAGCTCATCAAGCTCTACACTAGCTCGCACTGCTTTAATAATAGCTAGTGGTGCTGGGTAGTGCCCGCCCGTTTTTTTAAGTACGTTTTCTTTTGCTTTTTTAAAGATAAAGTTACGACCAAACGGGTTTGACTCTAGTAATTTACTAATATTGTCGAGCTTTGGCTCTTTTGCTTGTGGCTTTTTCTTAGTCGCAAATTCTTTTGCAACTTTTAGCAGCACACTGTGCGGTACACAGTCATCAAGCACACCTGCTTTTTTAGCTTGCTTAGGGCGAATCTGTTTACCTGTTAGCATCCACTCTAGTGCTTTTTGAATACCAACAATTTTAGTTAAGCGTTGGGTGCCGCCGCCACCAGGAAGTAAACCAAGTTGTACTTCTGGTAAGCCAATTTTTGTTAAATCACTGTCGGTACCAACACGGTAATCACATGCTAAAGCAAACTCTAAACCACCACCTAATGCAGCGCCATGAATCGCACTTACTGTTGTGTATGGCAATTTTGTCATATCAAAAAACGCTTGATGACATAGCTCGCTAATAGCTAAAGCATCTTCACGCTTTTGAACGCTATCGAGCATTTTTACATCGGCGCCCGCGATAAAGTTATCGCTTTTTCCGCTTATAAATACCATGCCTTTTACATTTTGCGACTTAGCGTCTTCTAGTAACGCTTTTAAATCATCGGCAAAACTGCTGCGCAGGGTATTCATTTTCTCACCCGGCACATCAATCGTTACCACGGCGATTTTATTTTCATCTACCGCTAAATTAAATACTGAATCTGTCATTACGCGCTCTCCAATACAAAGGCTGCACCTAAACCACCAGCAGCACACGCTGTTGTTAATGCTAAACCGCCACCACGACGTTTAAGCTCGTGTAAGCTTTGCGTAATTAAGCGTGCACCTGTTGCTGCAAATGGGTGACCATATGCTAAAGAGCCGCCGTTAACGTTAAACTTATCCATGTTAATTTCGCCAATTGCTTTGCTGCGACCTAAATGCTCTTGTGCAAATTTGTCTGAAGCAAACATTTTCATATTGGCAAGTGTTTGCGATGCAAACGCTTCGTGCATTTCAATTAAATCTAAATCAGCAAGCGTAATACCCGCTCTATCTAGTGCAATAGGCGTTGAATGAGCTGGGCCCATTAACATGTCTTTTTCTACGCCAATTGCCGAAAATGCAAAGCTACGTACGTAACCTAGTATTTCGTAGCCCAGTGCTTTTGCTTTGCTTTCGCTCATCATAAGTACGGCCGCCGCACCATCAGTTAATGGTGTTGCATTTGCCGCGGTAACAGTACCGTGCTGACGGTCAAAAACAGGTTTAAGCTTGGCGTAGCCTTCAACCGTTGAGTTTTTACGAATGTTGTTATCTTCTGAAATAAAGCTTTTATATGGCGGTAAATGCGCCGTCATTACTTCATCTTTTAACTTTCCATCAGCCCATGCTTGCGTTGCAAGTGAGTGAGAACGATGCGCTAACGCATCTTGATCTTCACGGCTAATATTATGTGTTTTAGCCATTTGCTCAGCAGTTTGCCCCATTGAAAGGCCTGTTGAGTACTCTGCAACTGCAGGAGGCACTGGTAATAAATCTTTTAAGCGCAGTTTTGAAAATATTTTTAAACGTTGACCAAGCGAACGCGCTTTATTTAAATCAACTAAGCTGCCTGCTAGCTTTTTACTAACACCAATTGGCAGTACTGATGACGAATCTGCGCCGCCTGCAATACCTACGCTTACAGATCCCGCCATAATAGACTCAGCTACATTAGCGATAGCCTGAAAGCTGGTAGCACATGCGCGCGATACAGAATATGCATCAACCGATACCGGCATACCTGTGCCCAATACAATTTCACGTGCAATATTTGGCGCTTCTGGCATTTGTACTACTTGACCAAATACAAGTTGATCAATTTCTGACTTATTGAAATTTAATCGTTCAAGCATTTCGTTAACCACCAATTTACCCATATCAAGTGCTGGTACATGGTGAAACGCTGTTGCTTGTTTTGCAAAAGGTGTACGTAAGCCGCTAACGATGGCAATACGGTCGCCCTTTGGTGTTTTTAGTATGTTTTGCTCAGACATTTATGCTCTCCCGCTGACAGGTCTGACCTGTTTGTTTTCCTCGATTCTAAACAACCCGTGCCCTAAAGCCAATAGATAAACACAAATTTATATAAACAGTGTTTAATTACGACTATCACAATAGGCTTTTTTAGACGCATTTACAAAGTTTTGTGGTACGCTAAAAATCGTTAAAAAATAACGAACTATTTTAAAAAATACAGTCTAACTCTTGAGTTACCCAATTATAAACCTTATAAATAGGTCAGTATTTATCACCTAACACTATTAGGTACAAACCCAGCTGACGAGGACAGTCCACTTATTATGGCAGCTAACGCATTTTCACAATTAAAAACGTACTTAGATACACAAATCATTGGCCAGCCAGAGCTTACACAAGCGCTACTTATTGCTATTTTAGCTGATGGTCACTTATTAGTAGAAGGCCCTCCTGGGCTTGCAAAAACACGTGCAGTTAATGCACTTGCTAAAGGTATTGAAGGCTCATTTCAGCGCGTACAGTTTACGCCAGACTTATTACCGGCTGATGTAACAGGCACCGATATTTACCGCCAACAAACTAGCGAGTTTGTATTTGAAAAAGGTCCTCTTTTTCACAACCTAATTTTAGCTGACGAAATTAACCGTGCACCAGCCAAAGTACAATCAGCACTATTAGAAGCCATGGCAGAGCGCCAAGTTACCGTGGGTAAAAATACTTATCCGCTTAGCGAACTGTTTTTAGTTATGGCAACGCAAAACCCGCTAGAGCAAGAAGGGACTTACCCGTTACCAGAAGCCCAGCTGGATCGCTTTTTACTGCACCTAAGTATTGGCTACCCTGGCGCAGAGCATGAGCTTGATATACTACGTTTAACACGTGGCGAAGCGCTTAACGAGCAACAACCAGTAATGCAAAAAATTAGTCAAAGCGATTTATTTGCAGCTCGTAAAGAAATATTAGGCCTTTATTTAGCAGAGCCGCTTGAGCAATATTTAGTACAACTTATTATTGCCACCCGTGAAGGCGCTAAATTAGATGCGCAACTAGGTAGCTGGATTGAGTTTGGTGCAAGTCCGCGTGCAACAATAGCACTTGATAAATGTGCTCGTGCTCATGCATGGCTTCAAGGCCGTGACTTTGTAGCACCTGATGATATTCAAGCTGTTGTGCATAACGTACTGCGTCATCGCATTATTTTAAGTTACGAAGCCCAAGCCGATGGCATTACTAAAGATCAAGTAATAAGCCGTATAGTTGAACTTGTAGCCGTACCATAAGTTATGCAAAAACAATTAGAAACCCAAGCATGGCTCAAACAGAGCCATAGCCACGGTGTTAATTTAGCACTCAAAGAGCTGATGTATTACAAAGCCAAAGCGCAATTGCTTGAACTTGCCCCTAAGGTAAAAATAAAAAATACCTTAACAGGACAATACCTTGCACCGCACAAAGGCCGAGGAATGGAATTTGCCGAAGTGCGACATTATCAGCAAGGTGACGATATTCGCTCTATTGATTGGCGAGTTACTGCGCGTACCGGCGAGACTCACACAAAGCTCTTTCAAGAAGAAAAAGAGCGCCCTGTGTTTGTGTTCACTGATTTTTCAAACTCAATGCTGTTTGGCTCAAAGTTACTGTTAAAGTCGGTGCAAGCTGCGCATATAAGCGCCCTTGTTGCATGGTCGGCGTGTCAGCGCGGCGATAGAATTGGCGGTATTGTGTTTAATCAGCACTCGCATTTAGAGCTAAAACCCAGCGCCCGTGAAAAAGCCGTGCTTAAGCTTTGTCATAATTTATGCGACAACCACCAGCAAGCGCTCAACAATATTGATAAAACAGCCCCTAACAACTTTAGCGATAACCTAAAGCGCCTTAATCATTTAGCAAAACCAGGTAGCTTAGTGTATTTAGTGTCTGATTTTAATGCTCTGGATGATGCCAGCTTTAAGCAACTTGAAATATTAAGCCGCCACTGCGAGCTCATTGGTTGCCACATAAGCGATCCGTTTGAGCATCAGTTACCTGCGTTTAAGCAAGCCGTTACTGTTAATGCAAATGGTCAAGACTTTGCCCTACCATTAATGGATAACAGCTTTAGAGAACGTTTTGCTAAAAATGCTGAGCAAGCATTTAGCGCACGCTTTAATCGCCTAACTAAATCGGGTCTTAATTTAATATCATTCAATGCAGCAACACCGCTTGAGCTGCAATTAGTGAGAAAATAACCATGCAAACCAATCCACTCGATGGCCTGCACGATATAATAGCGCCAAGCCAAGTTAATTGGTGGCCACTCGCCCCTGCTTGGTGGGTTATTATTGCACTGCTGTTTTTAGCACTGTGCGCAGCTATTTATATATTTTATAAAAAACATAAATTTAAAAAGCCTAAACGCTACGCAATACAATTGAGTCAAAGTGAGCAAAACCCTCAGCAACTGCATATTATTTTAAAACGTTTAGTGATTGAATATTACGACAAGCGACTTGCTGCGCAATCTACCTCTAAATGGTGCACAACACTTAATACACTCACCGGTTTAAGCTTTACAGAACAAGAAATACTAAGCTTGTATAACCCCAGCCAAAAAGATACAACACTGTGCGAAAAATTTCGCCAAGGTATTAAGCAATTTAAAATAAAGGAGTCAGTAAATGTTTGAATTTAGCTGGCCATGGTTATTTTTATTACTACCCTTGCCTTTATTACTTTTACTATTAAAACCCGCAGCAAGTAATGCCAGTACGCGTTTACGTATACCCAGTTTTGCAAAGCACAATTTAACCAGCCAATGCATCGAGCCACACGCACGACGTTTAAATCCCCTCGAGTGGGTAATTTGGTTATTACTTGTTACTGCTGCTGCCAATCCAATATGGTTAGATGAGCCAATCTCATTACCAAATGAAGGGCGCGATATAATGTTAGCGGTCGATTTATCGGGCTCGATGACCAAACAAGACATGGCTTACAATGGCCAATATGTTGACCGCCTTACCATGGTAAAAGCCGTACTCAGTGATTTTATAGAACAGCGTCAAGGCGACAGGCTTGGGCTGATATTATTTGGCGACACCGCGTTTTTACAAACCCCCCTCACGCGCGACGTTAAAACTGTAAGTAAAATGCTCAGCGAAGCCCAAATTGGTTTAGTAGGACGCGCAACAGCCATTGGTGATGCATTGGGTCTTTCGGTAAAACGCTTTGCCAATAAAGATGAAAGTAACCGTATTGTGGTGCTATTAACCGACGGACAAAATACCGCTGGTAACCTAAACCCAGAAGATGCCCTACTGCTAGCCCGCGAAGAAGGTATTAAAGTGTACACCATTGGTGTTGGCTCAGATAATCCGCGCGGCTTTAGTCTCTTTAATATGGGTGGCTCAAGTGGCAGTAATTTAGATGAAAGCCTACTTAAAAAGATTGCCGAGCAAACTGGCGGATTATACTTTAGAGCCAAAGATGTAGCTGGCCTTCAACAAATTTACGCAGAGCTTGATAAGCTTGAGCCTATTAGCGCTGATGAACAAACATTTCGCCCACAAAGCTCATTATTTTACTACCCGTTACTTATCGCTATTTTACTTATTAGCTTAAAAGTAATGCTTAGTACACTGCGTGCATTAAAGGAGCCAAACTAATGGATTTTGAATTTATTCGCCCCGCTCTTTTATGGTTACTCATACCTGCTGTGGCATTATTTTTTGTTGCCTTAATTAAGCATAAAATAACGACCAGTGAGCAGCTAATTGCACCTCATTTAGCACAATTTATAATGAGCGAAGCAAATACTAAAGCCAGCCAGCCACTTTGGTTAGTTGCTATGTTTTGCAGCCTTGGCATTTTATTTAGTGCTGGGCCTAGTTTTGAGAAAAAACAAGTTCCTGTATTTCAAAGTAAAAGTGCCCGTGTAATTGTTATGGATATGTCGTACTCAATGTACAGCACCGACATTTTGCCAAATCGTTTAATGCAATCACGCTTTAAAGCGCTTGATATGATTGAGCTATTTAAAGAAGGTGATACCGCGCTTGTAGCTTACGCAGGCACGGCCTATGTAATTTCACCACTAACAAACGATGCCACAACACTCAGTAATTTAATTCCAAGCTTAAGCCCTGAAATAATGCCAGACAAAGGCTCAAACGTTTTAGCGGGTCTTGATATGGCCAAAGAGCTATTAACGCAAGCGGGTTATATTGATGGCGACATTATTTTAGTGACCGACGGTATTGACCAACAAGAACAAAGCGACGTGAGTAGCTTTACCAGTAATACCCAATATAGATTAAATATATATGGTGTAGGTACCGCCCAAGGCGCACCAATTAAGTTACCTGAAGGCGGCTTTTTGAAAGACAGATACGGCCAAATTGTAGTACCTACAATTAATGCCTCTCAGCTTAAAAATTTAGCATCGAGCAGTGGTGGTAAATTTGCTAGTTACCAACCTAGCAATAGCGACATAAATACGTTTGCTCCAAATGCGCAGAGTGAATTATTGAAAGACGAAAAACAAAGCCACGCGCTTTGGCGAATAGATGCAGGTATTTACGGACTCTTGTTATTACTGCCATTTGGTTTGTATTTATTCAGACGCGCTGCCTTGCTAGGCGCATTTTTAGCTTTTGGTTTTTTACCGCAGCAAAATGCGTATGCCGTAGAGCTCCCTACTCTTTTGAAAAATGCAGATCAACGTGCATTAGAGGCTTACAATAATAAAGAATACGATGCAGCAACACAGGCGCAATCGAGTGAGTTAAAAGGCGCTGCGCTTTACCAGCAAGGTAATTTTGATGCTGCACTTAATGAGTTTAGTAATGATAAGTCGGCTACCGGTTTATACAACTACGGTAATGCCCTTGCCAAAGCTGGTAAACTTGAGGACGCAATTGAAGCGTACAAACAAGCCCAAAGCTTACAAGATGACTTTACGCAAGCAGCCGATAACCAAGCCTTAGTTGAGCAATTACTAAATCAACAAGAGCAACAAAACCAACAAGATCAGCAAAGCGACGGCGACGACTCTCAAGACCAAGATGAGAGTCAGAAAAAAGATGAGCAAAACCAAGGGCAAAATTCTGATGAGTCAAAACAGGATCAGCAACAAAATGGTGATAAAAGCGATTCTGAAAAAGGCGAAAACGAAAGTCAAAGTTCAAGCGATGAAAAATCTGATAAAGAATCAGATAAAGAGTCTGAACAATCAAAAGATCAACAAGGTGAGTCTGGCGAGCAATCAGATAAGCAAAATGAACCTGATATGCAAGCCCAGCCACAAAGCGAACAAAGGCAAAATAAAGACGCTGATCAGCCTAAAGAGGATGAGCAGCAACAAAGTAAGCCACAAGCAATAAGTGAGCAACCTGCCACTGATGAGCAAAAACAAAATGCTCAGCAACAAGCGATGCAAGCCCAAGCAAGTGAGCTCACTAATGAAGAAAAAGAAAAAGCACAACAGCTTAATCAACTACTTAGAAAAGTCCCGGACGATCCGGCTATTTTATTACGGAATAAAATGCAATTAGAAGCCCAAAAAAGACAATACAAACGTCGCCCTACAGGAGTCGAAAAATCATGGTAATGCGATTATTTTGCTGTTTATTGCTATTAAGTGCGATGCCTTCGTGGGCTGCCACCAAATTAGAAGCCAGCGTAGATAAAAATCCTGTATTAGCGGGTGAATTTTTTATGCTTAATATATCGGTAGACGATACAGTTAAAGGCGAGCAACCAGACACCTCATCGCTGTTAAAAGACTTTGTTGTAGGCCCAACAAGCTTAAGCTCTCGTACCAACATTATTAATGGCAGCATTAATAAACAAACTACGTGGTCAGTTAAACTAATGACCCGCACAGAGGGTGATTACACGATACCGGCATTTAGCGTTGCAGGGTTAACCTCACAACCTATTAAATTAAAAGTGGCAAAACGCTCAGTTGATGCAGATAAAAATAACGAAATATTTTTAAAAACGTCGCTCTCAAGTAATTCATTATTTGTCCAAGAAGCCGGTGTTTACACTGTTAAGCTCTACCTTGCTAAAGAACTGCTTGATGGCAGCTTAAGCACACCAAGTATGGAAGATGCTCAGCTAACCCAATTAGGTAAACAAACTGAAAGTTATGAGCTAGTTGATGGCAAACGCTACCTTGTTATTACTCGTGAGTATTTGATTCAGCCACAAAAAAGTGGTGCCTACACGATTGCAGGCCCTGCGTTTCAAGGGCGAGTACAGCAAAATTACCGCCAACTGGAGGTATCTGCTCTTGGCGATGATCAGCAAGTAGAAATAAAACCAATCCCGAGTGACTATAAAGGTGCATGGTTACCAAGCGAATTGGTTAACCTTGATGAAGAATGGCAACCTAACGACAACACAGTAGAAGTAGGTACGCCTATAACTCGTACTATTACACTTACCGCGCTTGGAGTTACAAAAGAGCAATTACCTGAAATCTCTATGCCTACTATTGATGGCATACGCAGCTACCCTGATAAAAAAGAAAATAACAATGCAGTGCGAGACGGACGCGTTGTGTCGCAGCAAACGGCATCATATGCCTTACTGCCGCAAAAACCAGGTACTTATACTTTGCCTGAAATAAAGCTGCCTTGGTTTAATACCAAAATGAACCGTATTAGCTTAGCCACATTACCAAAGCGTACTATTACAGTAACGCCAAGTACTACCGCGCCTAATACAGCCATAGCAAACCCACAACCCAGCACAAATAATTCACCTACTCTTGAAAATATTTCGAATCAAGCAACTGGCACACAACCTATTGAAACTAAAAGTGATACTCCTCTTTGGTTAATAGTTGTTGCCGCTTTAGGGTATATTTTATGGATTGGTACTGTAATTTTTTACTTAATAAGCCGTTCTACTAAAAATACGACTGAAAAATTACAGCTAAACACCCGTGGTACTTCTCAGCCAAGCTTAAATGAGCTTAAAGCATTAGCCAAAACACACGATGTGAAAGCCTTTTACACCGCATTAAATAACTTTTCTGTAAAGGTGACCCATAAAAATGTTGGCGCGATTGATGAGCTCTGCATCCGCGTAAACAGCAGCGAGCTTAATGGTCTCATTAGCCAATTGCAGGCACAACTTTATAGTAATAAAGGCGCAAACACGGATCTTAATGCTATTATTAAAATCCTTGAGATCTATCAAACTCAGGCATCAAAGTCGCAACAAGCTGTATTAAAAGACCTTTATGATTAATAACTACGAACCTTAGGTCTTTTTTTGCAATAACTAATAATTTTTAATTAAAAAAGTGCTTATGCTTGGAAAGAAAAAATCAAACAATCAGGTCTTAATCGATATGGCAGAGAAACAAAAGCGTTATGAAGCCTTGGTCCACGTTTACAATAAAGAGCTTTATCGCTTTGCTTATTGGTTATGCCGTGATCCGCACATAGCAGATGATTTAGTACAGGAAACGTTTTTACGCGCATGGCGTTCACTCGACTCTTTACTTGATCAAAAGGCAGCTAAACCTTGGCTGCTTACTATATTACGAAGAGAAAACGCACGCCGATTTGAACGTAAACAGTTTGATTGCAGCGACGTAGAAAACGATACGCTTGTTGATGAAACCAGCCATTCATTAGACGATGAAATGGAACAAACGGTAATTCAACGCCAGATTGCACTGCTATCTGATGAATACCGAGAGCCATTATTACTGCAAGTTGTAATGGGCTGCTCTGGTGAAGAAATTGCAGGCATACTTAATTTAAATAAAAACACGGTAATGACTCGTTTATACCGTGCCAGAAATCAACTTAAAGAGGCTTTAAGCCGTGATGATGAACAACTTAAAGGGGCATCAAAATAATGGATGAACTTGAGTTTCGTCGCCGCACTATTGCGCAGCCAAACGACATTGACAAGGAGCTTATGGAGTTTGCTGACAATAACCCAGAGCGACAAAGTTTTATTAACGATATGAAAGGTTTTGATAAATTCATTCGAGATTCTTTAGATATACCTGTGCCTGAAAATCTTGCAGACCGCATTCTTTTAAACACATCGTTAAAAGAAAAAGCACTCCAAGAAGAACAAGCAACTGGTAAAAACGTGGTTGATGCTCGATCGCGTTTTAAGTTTGATCGTGTACATCTTGCGTTAGCAGCGTCTTTTGTAGTGGCGATTAGTGCCTTCTTTTTTAGTACAGAGCAAAATATTGCACACGAAGCAGGTGAGCATGCGCTTGCCCATGTGTACTACGAAATTAATGCGCTTGATAAAAAAGAGCCCATTAGCCTACAAAGCGTTAACGACAAGCTTGCAGTATTAGGTGGTCACCTTGATGAGCTTCCTGGCGCTGTAACTTATGCCATGTTTTGTGATTTTAAAGGCGAAAAAGGACTGCATTTAATATTTGAGTCTGATTTTGGTCCAATGACGGTATTTATAGTGCCTTCTGAAAATAAATCATTTGGTTTTGGAGATGACAGCTTCCGCGATGAGCGCTTTGAAGGTCACATTAATCGTGGCTCACAAGCTGATACTATTTTAGTAGCAAGTCTTGGAGCACCTCTAGATACTTATAACGAACGCGTTACTGGCGCTATTCGTTGGCTTTAAAATAGACAAATTTACCGCTTAGTTTCTACTGAGCGGTTTTTTTATTAAATACCCTCTAATAAACCCTCCCTTTATACCCAAAACCTCTGATTTTTAAAGTAATTAATTAAATTTCTAAAGAAAGTAAATTATAATCGCGGCTCGATTTTAATTAGGGTATTTCATGAAGAACATCATCGTTATTTTTTCATTATTGGCATTATTATGTACTGCCAGTTTTGATGCACACGCACGTAAAAAGTTTGGCAGTAGTAAACGCGGACAGACACCTGCAACACAACAAACAGCGCAAAAACAGCAAACAGATACAACAACACCTAAAGCCACATCAAATAAAAAAGGCATTATGGCAAGCGTTTTTGGAGGGCTTTTAGCGGGTGGCTTAATTGCAGCAATGTTAGGCGACGATTTTGAAGGTTTTCAGCTATTAGAAATTATTTTATTAGCTGGCGGACTCTTTATTTTATTTAAGCTAGTAACGGGCTTTTTACGTGCTAATCGTGCCCCACAACTTGCCAGTGCAAGTACAAGTGCTCAGCAAAATGCTTTTAAACAAGCACCTATCGAGCAACCAACAAGTACAGGCTTTGCAAGCAGCGCCCCACAAGGTGAAAGTGTGCCTTTTAATTTACCACCTAACTTTGACGTTAATGGCTTTTTGCAAGGTGCCCGTAGTCATTACCATACGCTACAAACTGCATGGAACAATGCCGATTACTCCACAATGGCTGAATACTTAAGCCCTGCACTTGTTGCCGAGTTTAAAGCTGAACGTGAAGCTATACAAAGCGTAGAAACAGAAGTGATGTTTATTGATGCCGAACTTGTGCGCGCAGATACAAACACGCAATCGTGGCAAGTTAGTGTTCGCTTTAAAGGTAAGTACCGTGATTTAGGCGATAAAAAAGAAGAGCCTATTTTAGAAATTTGGCACTTAGAGCGTCTAATTTCAGACGACGCTCCATGGCTAATAGTGGGTGTTGAAGATTTAATTGATACTCAATAATTTTATATTGTTTAAAACACCGCGCTCTTAACGCGGTGTTTTTTATTTAAAAAACAATTGATTTACCACGTCCTGATGCTTCAGAAGCGGCATCTAATTGGCCCTCTTTATTAATAATAACGTGTAAGTCACCAAAGTGGTTCTCATCTATGGTGTAACCCATTTTTGTAAGCTCTGCTTTTACGCTATCGGTTAAACCTATGTGTGTTCTAATTATATTTTTAGGCCACAGTTGATGATGAAAACGAGGGCTATTTACAACCTGCTCTGCAGTCATATCAAACTCTACCGCATTTAAAATAGATTCGTACACAGAGCTAATAATTGTTGTGCCACCTGGCGAGCCTGTCACCATTTTAACGGTGTTGTCTTTAAGGAGTATTGTAGGCGTCATAGAGCTAAGCATACGCTTGTGCGGCTGTATTTCGTTAGCTTTGCCGCCTATTGCACCAAACACATTCATAACGCCTGGTTTGGCACTAAAATCGTCCATTTCATCATTTAAAATAAACCCTGCACCTTCAACAACTACACCGCTACCAAACCCTAAGTTTATTGTGGTGGTATTTGCGACAGCGTTACCCATTTTATCAACGATTGAAAAGTGTGTAGTTTGCTCACTTTCTTTAAGGCCCGGTTTAATATTTTCGGTAGTCGAGATAGCGGTTAACGAAATGCCATTACTGCGCTCTTTGAGGTAGTTAATATTAGTTAATGCGTTGACTGGTACATCAAAAAAATCAGGATCGCCTAAATACTCCGCCCTATCTGCAAATACACGTTTACCTATTTCAGAAAGTAAGTGTACATACTGAGTAGAGTTATGCGCTAAGCCCGCATCTGGTTTTTGTAGCTCATACATTTTAAGCCACTGTAAAATAGCAATACCACCTGAGCTCGGCGGTGGAGAAGTAAGTACTTCATAACCATTCCAACTCGCTTTAATAGGTGTACGTGATTTAGCGGTGTAACCTTTTAAATCATCTTGATTAATTATACCGCCATGTTGGTGCATAAATTTAGCAATAATATTTGCAGTTTCGCCTTTATAAAACCCATCTTGGCCGTTATCACGGATACGCTTTAGCGTTGCCGCTAACTCGGGTTGCTTAAATACTTTATTAGCTTTTACATCAGCAAAGTATTTTTCGAAGTTTACATTTATTTTTTGCTCTTTTAGGTGGGCTATATAATTGCTCACACCTTTTGCTAACTTAGGCGGAACTACAAACCCTTGCTCAGCCAACGTTACCGCTGGTTGTACTAATTCTTCCCACTTTAAAGTGCCATGTTTTTGATGGGCAAGCCACATGCCCGCTACGCTGCCAGGTACACCGCTTGCGTGAATACCATATATTGATTTGTTTGCAATAACATTACCTTGCTCATCTAAATACATATCACGATGAGCCGCTGTTGGCGCTGTTTCGCGATAATCTATAAAATCGCCCTTGCCATCTTTTTGAATAAGCATAAATCCCCCGCCGCCAATATTGCCGGCTTCAGGAAGCGTTACTGCAAGTACAAATTGTGCCGTAATAGCCGCATCAACAGCATTACCGCCTTGCTCTAATATACTTTTAGCAGCATCGGCACTGAACGAGTCAGGCATTGCTACCGCGCTTTGCGATAAAGGCTGCGCTAAAACACTAAAAGCAGCGAACTGTAAAACCAGCACACTTTTGACAATTAATTTACTTGGTGCAAAAAACAATCCCATACAACATCCTTAATTTATTATTTTTTAGTTACGCATTCTTATTAATGCACGTCACTTAAGGACAGGTCAATCTTTATACTGTTGATATTTAATCATCTTTAAACATTTTTTGAATAAAGCACCGCAGGTAAGTCGCCTTGCTCGTCTGTATGTGTATAATTTTTCATAAATTGCAGACCTAGCTTTTTCATTATATTTATAGAGGCCGTATTATCTTTTAGTGCCGTTGCACTTATCGCCTTAATGTCATCTTGCTTTATAAGTTCATCACATAATGCTAAAGCCGCCTCGGTTGCATAACCATGCCCCCAACTTGCTTGCTTAAAGCGCCAGCCTATTTCAATATCACTGTAGTTTGGTGCATCAGTAAAAAAGCACATAGGCCTTATTAATATCCAACCTATAAATGTATTGGTTTGCTTTATAGTGATACTCCACAGCCCCCAGCCTTTAAGCTCATTTCGATATGCGAGCATACGAGGCACTCCCTCATTTTTGATTTGCTCTAAAGAGGTAGGTTCACCTCGTGTTAAATACTGCATTACAGCTGGGTCTTGATCGAGTTCAAATAGTTGAGGCCAATCATGCTCATTCATTAATTTAAAATTTAATCGTTTTGTTACGGGGGCGTTCATTTTCATTGTTGTATAGTCTGCCTCGAATTAATTATCAGTCTCTAAAGGAGATAGCACATGAATAAATTAGCAGGTTTAGCTTTATTAGGCACTTTAATTACATTAACTGGTTGTGAAGATGCCAACGAAGTAAAAGAAGATGCAAAAGATAAAAGCGCACAAATGCAAGAAAAGCTTGGTGATGCATGGAACGACGTTAAAGAGACAACTAACGATCTTAAAAATGACGAGTCTTTAAACGAGCTATTAGAGCAAAGTAAAGCAATGGGCTTAGACATGTACGACGACGGCAAAGAGATTGCGGTTGACGCATGGATTAAAAGCAAAGAAGCTGCTGGCGAGTTAACTGAAAAAACTAAGCAAAAAGCGCAAGAAATTGCTGACGAAATTGAGCAAGCGCGTCAAGAACATAACGAAGGTTAATTAAACTTTCGATAATAAAAAAGGAAAGCCTAGGCTTTCCTTTTTTGTTTTGGGCTATTTAATCCAGATATGCGTTTGCATATAGGACTTATAAGCTCAAATTAATCTTTGTACTTACTCATAACTAAAGTCGCGTTTGTGCCACCAAAGCCAAAGCTATTAGACATTACAGTATTTAACTCAACGTCACGACGCTCAGTAATAATATCTAAACCTGCTGCTTGCTCATCTAACTCATCAATATTAATTGAAGGTGCTACAAAGCTGTGCTCTAGCATTAATAATGAGAAAATAGCTTCGTGAACACCTGCAGCACCTAATGCATGACCTGTCATTGCTTTAGTTGCACTGATCATTGGTGATTTACCACCAAACACTTCTTGTATCGCACCTAACTCTTTAACATCGCCTACAGGCGTTGATGTGCCGTGCGTATTTAGGTAATCAATACTATCTACATCTTGCATAGCTTGGCGCATACAACGTGCTGCACCTTCGCCCGATGGAGCAACCATGTCGTAGCCATCTGATGTTGCACCGTAGCCAACAATTTCAGCGTAAATGTGCGCGCCACGTGCAAGTGCATGTTCAAGTTCTTCAACGACAACAATACCGCCACCACCAGAAATAACAAAACCATCGCGATTAGCATCGTATGTACGAGATGCTTTTTCAGGTGTTTCATTGTATTTAGTAGAAAGTGCGCCCATAGCGTCAAATTCCATTGCTAATGTCCAGTGTAGCTCTTCACCGCCACCAGCAAAAATTACATCTTGCTTACCAAGTTGGATTTGCTCTACAGCGTGGCCAATACAGTGCGCAGATGTTGCACAAGCAGAGCTAATTGAATAGTTAACACCTTTAATTTTAAATGGTGTTGCTAAACATGCTGATGTAGTGCTTGCCATAGTACGTGGCACCATATAAGGCCCTACGCGTTTTACGCCTTTTTCACGTAAAATGTCAGCAGCTTCTACTTGCCATTTAGACGAACCACCACCTGAGCCAACTAATAAACCAGTACGTTCGTTAGACACTTGATCGTCAGATAAGCCTGCATCTTCAATTGCTTGCTGCATTGAAATATAAGAGTAAGCAGCAGCATCTCCCATAAAGCGCATTGCTTTACGGTCAACGTGTGCTTTAACGTCAATATCAATTTTACCCGATACGTTACTACGTAACTTATAATCGGCAAATTCTTGATTAAAAGCGATGCCGCTTTTACCCGTTTTTAACGATTCTAATACTTCTTCTTTGTTGTTACCTATACTTGATACAACACCGATACCTGTAATTACAGCTCTTCTCATGGGTAATTCCCTTAGCTTAATACTTAATTGCATTCTATTTTACGCGAATTTAATCACCTAAGTGGTCAGCTTTCTAGCGTACACTTGTACTCTGAACTGCTAGCTTATAAATAACGCCAGACTATTTCAAAGAAAACCCGTAAAATAATTAAAAAATATATCTATAAAATTAAAAAATTATGATCAAAAATGCACATATACACTTTAATAACTTAGGTACACCTTTCGCTAATGACTTCGGTGATATTTATTTTTCTAATGACGATGGCTTAGCTGAATCGCATTATGTGTATTATGAGCAAAATAATATAGATGCACGATTACAAAATCATGACCAGCCACATTTTGTTATTGCCGAAACCGGCTTTGGTACAGGTTTAAACTTTTTAAATACATGGCAACGCTTTACTGACCACGTTGCACGTCAACAAGTTCAAAATCAATTAGATAATGGTGTTAAACGCTTACACTTTATTTCATTTGAAAAATATCCACTGCACATAGATGATTTAAACAAAGCGCTACTGGCATGGCCTTCATTAAGCGACTTTAGTAACAAATTATCTAAACAATACCCGATTAATTTAGAAGGATGCCACAGACTCGAGTTTGACAATGGACTTGTTGTTCTCGATTTATACTTTGGTGATGCACTTGAATCAATACAAGCAATGAGCTATCCGCAATCAGGAATTGTTGATGCTTGGTATTTAGATGGTTTTGCACCAAGTAAAAACCCCGAAATGTGGCAGCAAAGTTTATTTAATTCTATGGTCAATATATCAAGGACAGGCGCCACCTTATCAACATTTACTTCAGCAGGTTTTGTTCGCCGTGGATTAATTGATGCAGGCTTTAATACTAAAAAAGCCAAAGGCTTTGGCCAAAAAAGAGATATGCTTGTTGGCCAACTAGAGTGCGTAGATGATGCTCAATCAGCTCCTGCATATTTTCATCAAGATAGCAGCGCTTTAAAAAATGTAGCGGTCATTGGCGGCGGTATAGCCAGTAGCTGCATTTTATATAGTTTGGCTAAACGAGGTATAGCAAGCCAATTACTCTGCCAAGATGAAAAACCAGCTATGGGGGCATCGCACAATGTACAAGGTGCTATTTACCCTCACCTACAAGCAAAAAACTCGCCGCACAGCGAATTGTTTGCACATAGCTTTTTATACGCCAAACGCCTGTATAACAACTTACTTAGCAGTGGTTTTAATTTTGATTACGATTGGTGCGGCGTATTACAACACGCAGTAAAAAAGCCTCTAGCTGATAAGCACGAAAACCTAGCACAAAAACAACTGTGGCCAACCCAGCTAATGCGTAACGTAACCGCAGAGCAAGGCGACGAAATAGCAGGCGTAAAAACAGGTTATTCGGGCATGTTTTTTGAACAAGGCGGCTGGGTTAACCCGCCACAATTAGTAAACGCCATGTTAAGCGCTGCAAATAGCATAAGCCCATTTAAAAGCGTATTTAACTGCAATATAAAGCAGCTTAAAAAAACTGATAGCGGTTGGTTTTTATTAACGAATGATGAGCAGCTAGGCCCTTTTAGCGATGTAATTATTTGTGCAGGCGAGCACAGTGATGCATTTGAGCAAACAAAAGCGCTACCTATAGTAGGCGTGCGCGGTCAGGTTTCACATATTGAGGCAAGTGAGCAATCACGCAAACTTAAAACAGTGCTATGCCATAAAGGGTATTTTACCCCGGCTTATTTAGATCATCACTGCATGGGTGCCACATTTGAAAAAAACACTAAAAGCCGTCAAGTTACAGCGCTCGACAACCAATTAAACCAAGAGCAACTACTTAGCTTTTATCAGCAAAGTGAATTTGCCTCTACCCTTGGCAATATAACCTCGGCAAAAGCAGCTGTTCGCTGCACATTTATAGATCACCTACCAATGGCTGGGCAATGGTGTGAACAAAGTGATTACACTATGGCTTTTGCTAACCTACGTTTAGGTAAACGCTATCAATATGAGAAACTTAATAAGCCACAACAAGGCCTACATATATTTACCGGCTTTGGCGCCCGCGCTTTATGTAGCGCACCGCTAAGTGCAGAACATCTCGTAAGTTGTTTAAATAACGAGCCTCGCCCATTAAGCGAACGTGTGAGCCAAGCTATTCACCCTGCTCGGTTTCTAGTGCGAGACTTAATTCGTAATAAAATTTAAATGAGGTATGCACATTAAAACAATAGGTCTAATGTGCATATAAATTAAAAACATAAATTATTTCGAACTAGACAACCTTTCAACTAATTCAACACGGCGATTTAGTTCACGACCTAAATCATTTTTATTAGTTGCAACGGGTGAGTAAGGACCTGCGCCTTGAGCTAATAACCTTGCTTTAGCTACCCCATAATCAGCAATTAATGCGTTAACAACCGCATCAGCACGGCGCTTTGAAAGGTTTAAATTATAATCAGGCGAGCCTTTATCATCAGTATGTCCAACAACATATAAACTCAACTTTTTATTTTTTTCCATTACTTGAGCAATAACATCTAACGCCTCTTTAGATTCAGCTTTAATAGTGGCTTTATCATAATCAAATAAAATACCGTAAATAGACGCCTTTCCTTTTTGCTCTAACTGCTCAAGAACTTTATCACTATTCGTTTCTATTAAGCCTGTCACTAAGGGCTCTGTACGAGCAACAACAAGCTGAATACGAGAATCGCCATTATAGTTACCTATAAAAAAGGCAACGTAGGTAGTTTGCTCATTTAGAGTGTTTTTCATAACTTGATATCTAGGTCCGCGAAAGTAATTACTAACAGATTTAATTGCCAGCTTATCGCCTAATGCTTGAATCTCTTTTCTTTTTGTACCGCATTTATCTTTTTGACAAGAAAATACGGTTTCAAAACCTTCTTTGGTTAAAGCACTCACATAGTTATGATAAATTTTTAGCGTCGATACTTTATTCGCAATATAAGTAATTCGCGTTAAATCACCTGTAACATCAAGTATAGGAAAAGCATTCGCTTTTTTATCAAATTTTCCAGTTGGAATGCTAAACTCTTCATAGTCAACATTTTGATAATCCTCAATATAGCTACCGGGATAACGACTTAATAAAGGATGATCTGCAGAACCTTTAAGATCTTCATGTGTAGATTTTTTTATTTTATCACTAACTTTTTTCTTGAATGCTTCAAAATCAGCTTTTATTAGCCCAGTTTCAATTTCTTTAATATTAACTGTCGTCAAAAGCGCTTGTGTCGTATTTTTATATTGTCCAACAAATAACGAAATGGCAGCCTCAGGAACCTCTCCTTTTGTTGCGTAAATATAATGTGGCTGTCCGTAATAACTAGACACGTTGAAATAGCTCGACTCTTCGGCTAGCAATTTATCCTCTCGCTTTTCATAACAATCGTTTAAAGAACATGTATACAAAACTTTAAATCCAGCGTCACTTAAAGCGTTTTTGTAGTTTTCCATTACCTTTAAAGAAGCAACATTCTTTATTTGATAAGAAAAATGACTTACATCTCCAACAAATGTCTTATATTCACATTGCTGAGATTTTTTTAGCGCAGGGTTAAAGGCTGATACAAGTTGTGTTTCTTCACCCGATAAAGTGACTTTTCTCTCTAATTTCGCATCGGGGTAAGCCGTTAATAATGGCTTTGCTTGCAGGTTAAATATGCAGCACAGGTAGGTAGTACAAATTAAAAGTACTTTGATAATATTATTTTTCATAAAAATTCCTTTTAAAGTATTAGTTTACATTAGCACTATGCCTAATGAGCAAACTTAATTCAACGATCCTTATTTGCGTAACTTTTTCAAACTTCAACGTGTAACTGGAGTGCAGCCATATTAAGAGTTGTATAATGCGTCGGTTAATAAGTTGTTTAAATAATGAACCCCGCCCATTAAGCGAACGTGTAAGCCAAGCTATTCACCCTGCTCGGTTTATAGTACGAGATTTAATTCGTAATAAAATTTAAATGACAAAGGTGCTTATTGAGGTAAAATGAGTACCAATAAATGGAATTTATTATTTAAAGGACTTTAATGAAAACTTTAGCATTTTTAATAATACTGCTATGCACTCTATCGTTTAATGTACTTAGCCAAAACGTCACTGAAATCCCACTTCCTGAAGAGTTTGTTACAACAATGGATGTAGCAGGTGAATACCCAATGGTTCGCACTGGTTATTTAACAGATTCAATTTCTGATATCGCTCGCTTTTATCAGCAAAAATTAGGTGAGCCGTTAAAAACAAACGGCAATAATACATATCGCACTTTGTTTTATAATTACCAAGAACATAAAGTTCGTATTAGTCTATATCGCCGTAGTTATGTGACCGAAGTAAGTATAATGGTTGAATAAAAAGTTCTAAAAAACACGCCAAAAGTAGCTAATTTTAATGCTCAGTTAAGTATTTAATTTTAATTAAAGTATTTTTTGAAATTAGCTCATTTAAACTCTTTTTTACCCTTTAAAAATTATCCCCTACCCCAAGGTATATTTGTAAGCACATTACTTTTACTATTTATTGGAAGGAGTTAATTATGAGTAAGACCCTAATTATTGGCGCAAGCGGACAAATAGGTAAAATGGCAACTGAGCTACTTTTAAAAAATGAGCAAAATGTTGTGGCATTAGTGCGTGACAAAAATAAGCTAAGTGATTTAAACAGCTCTTTTTTAACTATTGTTGAGCAAGATCTTGAAGGCGATTTTGGCGAAGCAATAAAAGGCTGTGACCAAGTGATTTTTGCTGCAGGTTCTGGCGGAAATACGGGCGATGATAAAACTGTACTTATTGATTTATGGGCTGCAACTAAAGCAGCTACCTTTGCTAAAGAACATGGCGTTAAACACTTTATTATGGTCAGCTCAATCGGTGCAGACGACCCAGATTCGATTCAAGGTGATTTAAAACCTTACTTAGTTGCTAAGCACATGGCTGACGAGCACTTAATCAATAGTGGTTTAAATTACACCATTGTTCGCCCTGGTACATTGACTGATGATAGCGCTTCAATGCAAGTAACGACGCAGCGCCCAAGTGATCGTTCTGAGGCTAAAATTAGCCGTGAAAACGTAGCCAATGCATTATTACATATTGCGACTAACTCATTTATTAGTAACCGCATTTTTGAGTTATTTGATGGCGACAAACCAATTAAAGCCGCTGTTAAATAAGCTTTAATACCAATTTATTTAAACGTATAAACAATTATTTCAGATTAGTATAGTTCATCGATAAGGCAAAAAATTACAGTGTAGTCGCTCTGCATCGGTAGTTTTTAGGCAATGAGTTATTTAATTCGCTTAAGTGATTTATGTTTAATAAAATTAAATTTACTCCACTAAGTAAATTAGTGGAGTAATATTTTAATACCTTGCCAACCGAGTTGTAGCGTTAATAACGTTAAAACGACTCTAAAAATACGCTTAAATTTATCCCCAGCCATCCTTTTAAGTAATTTAATTCCAAACCAAGTACCTACAGCACCACTTATTACCATAGCAATTACAAGCGGCATCCATTGCCAAAAGCTAAAGCCAACAGCACCATAAATTACCGCTTTTAATAAATGCTGCACACTCATAATGCTCGAAAACGTTGCCGTAAATTTTAACTTTTCGTAATTATTTATATATAAACAGCTACCAACTAATGGCCCGCTCGCTCCCACAAACATAGAAATAAAAGTCGTTATGCCACCGGCGACCATACGCCATAACTTAGAGGTTAATTTTACTGGCGGTGTTTTACCCCACAGTAAATAAATAACAAAAATAGCGACCACTAACTTCATAGCATCAAGCGATATATCATTAATAACAAAACTTGATAACCCCGTCCCTACTAAGCCGCCTAACGCAAAATATACAAACATGCTTTTATCAATATGCTTAAAGCTGAGTAATAACCTATTTGCATTAGAGCCAAGCTGTACTAAACCATGCACAGGCACAACAACTGCCATAGGCATAAACGACGCCATAACAACAAGCAGCATTAATCCGCCACCCGCACCAAATGCAGCAGATACAAAAGAAGTAAACCCAGCTGTAATTATCAACGATAAAAGCAAAAATAAAGACATACTGTCGGGAAATAAAAAGTCCATAAAACTCCACTGCCTATTTAGGTACTTTAAAGTCGCAGTATCTTAAACAATTAAAGGTACAACATACACTTATAGCTAGCGCTGTCAGCCTCTATTTCAGGCAATGTATTATGTTGCGTTGTTTTTGCACTTTGTTTGCACATTTAACAAATATTATACATTCAACTTCATTACCGGATATTTCTGATGAGAAAACTTAACGCACCAATTTTAGCACCGCTTGCTGTTTGTATACTTGCACTGAGTTTAGCTGCCTGTAACGGTAGCGATACTCAAAGTAGCGTCGTAACTGAAACAACCACCGATGAGGGAACTACAACAGATACTTCAACCGATTTTGTTGTAGAAGTTGACCCTTTTAACTTTGAAAGCGATGCACTCATTTCATCTATTACCACTCAAACATGTACGCTAAGTAATGGCGATGAAGCATCATGCTACAAAATTGATATTGCCGGTGCACCTTCAAATTACGAGATTGGTGTATTCTGCCCTCAAAATATCACCTCAACAGCAGACGAAGCCGGTATTTGGTTTGATGGCACCGGTGAGGTTTACGATATAACTGGTGACTTTATTTTAAATCTTCCTACATTATATAACGATAGTCATTGGCAGCTATACGACGAAGGTACAGGCCTTGTAAATGTAACAGACACACAAGAATCGTGTGATGGCGCTGCACGTCCAAACGTAGAAGAACAATACCAAAACCACTGCGTAGAATGCTCTATTGATTATGTTGATGGCGGTATATCAGAATCATTTTTAATACCAATAACGCCCGTTGCAACCACTCAAAACAGCAGTATTGGTAACGCTAATGTAGGTGTTGCTCTCAATGGTGTTGTACTTGCTGCACCAGCCCCTGTTGAGGCTATTTTAGGCGCATACACTATTGCAGCCTTTGATGATTGCGCTGGCCATATTAACTTAGTAGCAGGTTATCACTATCACGGTGAAGCAGGCTGTAGCCAAACACAAATTCAATCAGACGGTCATGCCGCCATGATGGGTTATGCACTCGATGGATTTGGTATATTTGGCATGCTTAACGAAGATGGATTAGAACCCACTGATTTAGACGAATGTAGAGGCCACACCGACGATACACGCGGTTACCACTACCATGCAGCCGACGTATCTGAAAACATGTTTATTGGTTGCTTTAAAGGTGCTACCGCAAGATAACGCACATTTTGGCCAAATAATTAACTGAGATACTAATGAAAATATTTAACGTAATAAAAGCACTAACCACTGGCTTATTACTTGCTGCCTCATGCTCTACGCTAAGTCATGCAGGCCACGGCTCAAATGCGCCTTGGGAAGCATGTGAAGCAAAAGCCATTAATGAAGATTGCAGCTACACAAGCCATGATAAAAAAGCGACAGGCACATGCCAAGCAATGAACAAAGTACTTATGTGCGTTCGAAATAAACCACTTGAAACATTAATAGACAAAGCAACCCAACCAGCAAGTGACCAAAAGCAATCTGTAAAATCACTCGCTAAACGATAAAGTAACAGCTACACGCCAAAGCCTTAACGCTGTTTGTTAAGGCTTTTTTAATCGCAAATCATTAGAAAGCATACCCTTTATCTGTTAAGTTAGCTTTGTGTATCAAATAATAAAAATAAAATTCCAAAAATGGAATTACACAAGCAAGGTACTAACGTGAGCGCCACATTTAAAATTGTTTTTAATGGTCAGTTATATCAAAATACTGACATTACCTCTGCCCAAGAAAAACTTAGCCAACTTCTTAATATTCCTCATAATATTGTTATTCAGTTATTTGATGGAAAAGCTTACGCTTTAAAAAAAGACTTATCGAGTATTGATGCTGTTAAAACAGAATCCTCACTAAAAAAGCTAGGTTTGATTACTAATGTAGAACCTCAACCCTCTACTGTAACCTCTAAGTCTCAAAATAATCAAATAGCACTCACTGAGCACAGTAAAAATACAGATAAACACATTAGTGAAAGCACTAGCGGCAAAAATATCTCAATACAAAATGAACGCCTAGATACAGGTGAAGCCCCAAATACAGCTGCAGCTATTAAGCAAAGTTATAATAAATATAAATTACTGCGTAACACTTTAAAAAGCGCATTGTACTTTTGCTATTGCGCACTTTGTATTATTACCATAATAGGCGTAGTGATCAGTGTTAATGCACTTAAAAATAACTTTGGCACCCTAAATAACACAACAACAAATAACTTAAGTTACCAAAACTATAAACAATATTTGATTGATCAAAATAGCCTAAATAAACCAACACAAAAAGTAACAAACGATCAAACAGTTAACCTTACACAACAAAAAAGTAATGAGTACTTTAGTCGCTTTTCATCGCTGATAAATAGCTACGCGCAAAGTACAGGACAAGCTGATATAAAAACGATGGGGGGCGATAAATTACAACAGCACCTGCAAGAAATAGATGACCTAGGCCCTAAAAATAAATTTTGGCAGCAACTGGTACAACTTTCAAAAGGCTTAGATAACGATAAACATGCAATAGGGATGCTAAACAATACTGATCCCGGCAAAGTACAATGGATAAACGCGGTAGATTGGATCAGCCAAAGCTATATTAGGCAATATCAAAACTCGCAAACTACAAACAACTCCCCTGTCACTACCTACGAGCCAAGTAACCCCATACTTAACCTAACGTTATTAATAAGTATGCTGTCGTTATTCAGCCTGCTTGTGATTGCAATAAAAATGAAGCTACGCGCAATAAGACATTCTTAAACTTTATTTTATAAATTCCATAAAAAAACCCGCAAATTTGGATTAACAAATTTGCGGGTTTCTTATGGTTTTCGAATAACGAATTCAAAAACCTTTATTGGTGGAGCTGGGGGGATTTGAACCCCCGCCTAGTTATTTAAAAACAACAACTTAAAATCATTTGTGTATAAATGGTGTATTTTTGAATTTCTACTCTTAGTGTGACTCGTATTTACAGCCATAGAGTTGTAGTAACCAGCTAATTTATCCCCAGTTTTAAAACCTTGCCATTCCGACGAATCGGGGAATTTAAAAATAATTTCAATTTGGACTCGCTTCCCCCGCCCATTGTCAATGTGACTCATCCATAATTCATTTCGTTGGCATAGAAGTCTGCCTGTTACTTTTAAACCTAATGAAGAAAAAGAAATGAGTCACAAAAAGGTCCCAATGACACCAGATGCAGCCAGTCGTATTGTTAGCAATGAGGCAAAAAACAATGGTGGCAGAATTGCTAACAATGGATTTGCAGCAAAGGCTATGAGTGCGGCAGAAAAAACGCTAACAAAGGAGTGAAATAGTATGGATAAGCATGACGCAGATAACCACTCTAACCAATTAAACCCTGAAAATGATGCTTACTGGCAAAGCCGTGGTGAAGACGAAAGACCTGATGATTGGCAAGAGCAGCTAGATGATTAATTGATGTCAGTATGGAATTAAGCTTGTGATGAAGTACTGACTATATATAAAAGGGCTGTAAGGCCCTTTTATATATTTTGTATTTAAATTTTTATTGGAAAGCAGTAACTTAGTAAAATATTTTAATATGAATAGTTAGATTAGCTCAACTAAAATACATCTATTGTGAGATGTAGACAATCTGACTATTACGGTCTAAAGCGCTTTTAGTATGAGAAGCTGTGTAAGTCATAAAATGTATCATCATGCACGCATGCAAAAGTTTCATAAACACCTACGCGACGTGCCACTTCAATATTTGCTTCTACGGATTTTAATAGCTCAGAGTTATTTCTTTCTATCAAGAAAGATTTAAATCCTTCTAGATCTTCAAGTGTCTGCCTCTTTTTTAAAATTAGTATTTGATCATATTCTTCAATTAAATGTTCTATGTTTTCATAAAATTCCAAAATTTCACCATCGTCACATTTGACCTTATCATCAATTACAGCTTTAACCTCACATTGATGATAAAACTCAAACCCTACGAGATCATCAAACAATAAGTCCGTATCAATTAGCATTTTTAACACTCCTAGTTATTTTAAATTTGAACTTCATCTTCAGCGATTATGCCTATTACTTTTTCTAAATATTTACCGTGTTCTTTAGAGGTAGCAGAGCGAAGATAAGGGGGCACCTTTTCTAAAAACTCACTTTTCGATATCGGCTTAAACTCGCATAAAGCATCAATCATTGAGGGTCTTAGAAGCCTATTTGCCATAGGCACATCATCATCGTTTGGTATGACACATTCATCAAATTTTTGTAGTTTTGCTTCTAGTTTTTCATCATTGTAACTAAATGCATCAATGCTATTAACTATCTGATTTTCGTGTTCAATAACACTTTCAATCCTTTCTACTTCAGAGATCGAAGTATCGAGCGTTGTAACTTCTGTTTTCAATTTATGGAGAGCTTCAATAATAGGTTTTAACTGAGCTTGTGGGTTTTTAAACCAATCTGTTGACCAAATTCGTTTGATATTCCAACCTAACCCTTCTAGAACAGACTGACGAAGTCTATCTCTATCTCGCGCTGATTTTGCAGAATGGTATGTTGCTCCATCACACTCAATACCCATTAAATATCTTCCAGGTTGGCCGGGATCTCGTACGGCTAAATCTATAAAATATCCAGCTACTCCAACTTGAGGTACACAGTTAAAACCCTCTAATCTTAGTGCATTCATAACAGATATCTCAAAATCACTGTCGGGCTGTTTTCCGGTGACTTTTTGTTGTTGAAGCTTTCCGGTTTGTGCGTAGCTTAAGAAGTTTTTTAAAGCATGAACGCCCGCACTAGATGTTTCTGATGCAACAATGTGTCCTTCAGTCATTGAACTAAAAACATGCATGCGCTTTTTAGAGCGCGTAAATAAAACATTTAACCTTCTACCACCGGCTGCTGAATTAATTGGTCCAAAACGTTGAGGCATATGCGCCGCACCAGCTTCTTGAGGGCCATAAGTGCAGGAAATATAAATAACATCTCTTTCATCACCCTGAACATTTTCAAGGTTCTTAAGAAAGAGCGCTTCTTCATTGTTAGCGTTTTCGGCTAGAGCGTCTCTGAACTGAATATCATCTTTAGACAACTCCTCAACACAGCGCTCTATTTGCTCCCGTTGCTTTGAGCTCATTGCCACGACACCTAATGATTCGTGAGGTCGATGTAATAAATGGCTTCTAACAGCTTCGGCAATAACTTTAGCTTCTTCTATGTTATGTTGATTTACGAACCGGCCGCTTTTTACATGAGTGAACTTTATACCAAACTCATCACTTTCACTCGATGGCGATGGAAATACCACTAAGTTACTGTCATAAAACGCTTGGTTTGAAAATGCAATTAAGCTTTCATGGCGCGAGCGGTAGTGCCAACGTAATCTGCGGGCATTAAACATTGGAAAAGTTACATCAAGAATACTTTCAGATTGCTCAATAGCTGTTACATCCTCTTCGTCATTTTCAATCGCTTTATCAAAGAAACTTGTTGGAGGTAATTGTTTAGGATCACCAACAACAACTAACTGCTTACCTCTAGCGATTGTACCCAGTGCATCTTCAGGCTTTATTTGTGATGCTTCGTCCATTACAACCAAGTCGAATTCTAATTGTCCGGGGGCCAAATATTGAGCCACTGAATGAGGTCCCATCATGAAGCATGGCTTCAGAGCTAAAAGCGATTGGCTAGATCTTCGTATGAGTTGACGAATTGGCGCATGACGAGTCTTTTTATTAACTTCATTGTTTATAAGCCCCATTTCTGTATATGAAGCTACTTTACCGCTAGAAACACCGCTTTCAGTATTAGAAAATCCATTATTAGCCACTTGGTAGGCTATTTTTTCTTGTTGTAGGGTTTTTAGCTTATTGTCGTACTCCTTAAACTGTTTACGAATTGCATTTTGATCGGCTCCAGAGAAGTAAGCTAATTGTTGATTCTCATTAATAATTTCTCTAGCCAGAATATCAAATACTGAATAGACATATATTTGTTCAATCTCATCTAAATTTAAAGCGCCTGCTTCAGTGTAACGTAATAAATTTTCTAGGCCTTTATCAGATAAGGAAGTTCTAACTCTAATGAAGTCTACCCAAGTGCTTAACCACCTTGGTTGACTGATTGCTTTATTATTACGCTCTTTTAATAGTTCAAACTTTCTGGAAGTGCCTTTAAACCAAGCCGTTTCATCTAGTTCTACTCTATCAGCAAACTTCAAAAGGCTTTGCTTATAATTATTGTAGGAAGCAGAGATGTTATCGATATTTGATTTTATTAGTGAGAGTGAGTGAGCACTAATATTATCTAGTAAATATCTTTTCAAAAGTTCAGACTCAAGAGCGGATATCGCTTTACTTAACTCTAAAGTTGATTCAATTTTTGATAATTGTGCTTTACTGCAAGCTCTGACTGTCAGTAAGATGTTTTCACCAAATATTTCTTGGCTGACTAAGTTGTTATCAAGCGAAGCTTCATCATTTATAAAAACAGATATTTTTTGTATAGCATGAGAAAGATCTCTCAGAATAAAATCTTTTTTACAGAGTGACTGTAAAGCTTTGATATTACCTTCTATTTCATTAGTAAACGAGGAAATACCAATGTCAGTAGATAAATCTAAATTTTTATTTTCAAATAACTGGTGGGAAAATACACGTTCTAACTGAGGAAATAGTCCAAAAAATTGCTCAAATTCCGATAGTGTTTTAGACGCTGCTAAGTGCTTTAACCCTTTAAATAATTCGTTTTCGATAGAAAATAACGAGTTAGCAAACGCAACTCTTTGTCCGAAACCAACTCCATATGAAGCTCGAATACCTTTGTACCAGAGCCGAATACTCACTAACTCAGATACAGGAGTCTCAATACCTTTAAACTCATGTTTAAGTAAATCTTGGTAAGCTGGCTCTTTATGTAGTTCTTCTACTAATTTACGGTAACAGATTAAATTAGTAAGCAATGGCTTTAAACTTTTAACTTTTGGCTTCAGCCCTTTTGCACATAAAAATAATTTAGATTTTGCAGCCCGCCATTCACTACTTAACCAACAAAAAAGCCCTGCATTTTTAATTATGCTATTTATCTCTTCGAGCTCATTTGCTGTAGGTAAACTATCTAATTGAAAGTGCGACTCTAATTCTTTGTGTAATGAATTAATCTTAGGCAGTAACTCCTCTAAATTAGCGAGGTGTATATCTAAAAGCTCATTATCAAATAACTCATGCCGTCTTGATACTAACGTTACATCTAAAGAGTTAACATGTTCTAGGTACTTTTTACACTCTACAAACCCATTAAATGATGGTGTCAATAACTCAGACAAATTACAGTCTTGCTCTATTAAAGTACGTAAATCATCAGCAATTGATAGGCTAACATCTTTTAATGTTGTAAGTGATAAAAGCTGTTGGTATAGGTTTGTTAGCTGCAAATCATTATTTTTACACTTCTGGAGTAAATTATTGCAAGAAGTTTCTAAAAGCTGAAATTTCTCATTATTATTGAATGCAGCAGACTCAAATAAATTATCTAATGTTTCAAGCTGTGTTTTCACTAGTTTGAATTGTTTTACATATTCCTTTAAAGCAATTTCTTTTTCGGTCGTTATAAGCGTTAATGCGGTAAGATCTTCAGTACCTTTTAGCTCGGGTATCTTATGATTATCTGCTAAAACTTGTTTCACTGCGGTTATATCAGAAATTACAGCGCTTCCTATCTGCTCATGTAATGGCTGAATAGATTGCTCTAATAAACAAATATCATTGTTCCATGCTGCGAGTAGGGCACATATATCCTCACAATCAAAGAGCTGAATGGATTTATTATATAACCCAAACCAAGGATGATCTGAGAGTTCTGACTCTGCTCCAAGCTGCATTTTCACTTCAGAATATACATCAGCATACTTTTTAAGTTCATCGGTTGTTCTTCTTGATGATATTTCATCAAAACTCTGGCCATTAATATGGTCTGGCTTGATATCTTGTAAAGCAATGCTGGCAAATTCTTCACGGTACCTTGTCGCGGTCGAAAAGATTTGATGGATAGTTCTACCTGTATTCTTCCATGTACTATTAATTAAATTGGCATAACTACTTAATATTTCTTTCTTTTCTTCATACATTTGTATATCAATGTCAATTGAAGATGGATAACGATATTTACTTTGATTATTAATTCTTTGAGCTAAGTTCTCGTAAACCTGCTTTTTTTGTGTTTTATGGCTATGTAACTCTAAACAAAAGTCACCAAGTCCAGCTCTAGATAATCGAGATTTTACAACTTGAAGTGCTGCCATTTTCTCTGCAACAAATAATACTTTTTTTCCTTGGGCTATTGCAGCGGCAATTAAGTTTGTGATTGTTTGAGACTTGCCTGAGCCGGGAGGTCCTTCAATAACTAAGTTTTTACCCTGAATTGCATCAACTAAAGCACTATGCTGAGAGCTATCCGCATCATCAATTAAAGGGTAGTTATTATGGACTTCATCTAGCTTATCTATTAAATACTCTTCACCAAAACTTGTATTATTTTCACCATCTGCAGTTCCGTGTTTTGCAAAAAACTTCTGAAGAATGGAATGGTTTTGAATATTGCTTGAGCCTTGAGGCCAACGGCTTGGATCTAAATCCAAATACATTAATAGTTTGCCAAAATCAAACATGGATAAGGTCGAATAACGCTTAACTTTCCATGCTGGTTTGTGGCGCTTTAGCTGGCTTTCAACCTTTTTAAGATACTCTTCTGGCAACACATCTTCGATTAGCTCTGGTAATTCAAGATGAAAATCGTGCTTAAGTTTTTCTCTTAAGGATAGGTTTGAAATAATATCCTCACCAGTGTACTCAATAGTATAAGTGTATGTACCTAAATCTTTATTTAATGATGCCCTGTCAATTTTAACCGGTATTAAATACAAAGGTGCTTGTCTTTTAACATCAGACTTTTCATCTTCAAACCACTCTAAAAAACCAAAGGCAAGATAAAGAATATTGGCTCCTGTTTCTTCGATTGCTGTGTTTGCTTTGGTTCGAATATTTCGTAATTGGGCCTCTAGCTCTCGAGGAAAGAGGAGAGATTGTATATTAGTGTCATTATGCTTAGAGTCTTTTGACTTAGTACTTAATGGCAGTTCATAGCTTGTGTTAAAACCTTTAACTTTAGCCCAATCTTTAGAGCTAGGGTCTGCTTTTACTTTTACTTCTTGTCCATCCTCTTTAATGACGATATATCCATGCTTAATTAACTCTTCACGCAAAGGCTCGTCGATAGGAATAAAAGTAAATTCATTACCTTCGAGAATATTTGAAGCCAACTGATCTGGCATCTCATCTATAACTCTTATAAAACCTGTTTTTCCATGCTTAAAATTTAACAGGCGGTTTCTTCCTGTCAGGTCTAACAAACGATTTCTAATAGCTTGCAAAGAGTCAAATGCAAAATTATTATTTAACTGGCTTTTAGTTGAACTGTCCATTTTATAACCTATCTCTTTTCCGTTCGTTTCAGTTAAACACCATGAATAATCATCACTTTGCTGTACTTTATTCTTTAAGTCGATATGCAAAGCATGATTAATTGCTTTCTTATCCACACCAAGCTTTTTAGCAATCGCTTTTGCTTTTTGATTAGGGGTGTTCTTTAGCTCACTAATAATTAAATTAGATAACTCACTCATTTTTCAAACCTATTATTCTGCACTCAAGAGGGAGCGTTCTCCCAAACTCATATTCATTAACTAAAGTTAAGTACGTCGCTCATCGCTCTTACCCGCAACACCTTTCATTAGCATGTCGAACACTAAGCTCGCTATACCTTTAGACACTAAATCGCTTGAAAGTGCTTTCATGGCCATTGCGTTGTGAGTATCCATGCTTTCAATAATCGCGTTTTGGATTGCTTCAGGGAATTGGCCAAGCATGGCTTGCTCTTTGGTATTGTGCTTAACCTGGTCCATTGCGGTTTCGTTTTCGGCTACTTTACCCATTATTGCATTAGCGTAATTAACCATATCGTTTTCAGATAGGCCATCTTCAGCAAACAGGTCGTTCATGCGCTCAATGATTTCGTTTAAAAGCTCAGTTTTAGGATCCTTTGGTACTGCCCCCGAGCCTTCTTTGCTTGGTGGTAAGTAGCTTTTAGGTTCTTCACCAATTTTATGACCTAACTGTAAATCAGCTTCGCGTTGTTCATGCAGCCGATAATGCGTCATTACTACATCGGTTAGGTCAACGTCGTCTTCTATTACATCCATGCGTAAGAGTGGGTGTAAGTTTTTAGCAAACACGCTGAGCTTTTCTAAGTCAGTGTCGTTAAAGTCAACAATTTGAGAGCTAAACTCGTAGTAACGATAAAACGAGATTAAATCTTTTCTAAACACATCTAAAATATCTCTGGCTTCTTTAGCGTGCTTAACACTGTTCTCACTGTACTTAATCGCTTTGTCGTTGTTCTCATCTTTCGCTTTTGAAAGCTCTTTTTGAGCTGATTGCAGTACAGTCGTAGCTTCTTTGTAGCGCAGCTTAAATCGCTCTACAGGCGCTTTCATAATATTGGTGAGTTTGTCTTGCTTGGCATGTTTACTGTTATAAGCGGTTACAAAAGTTTCTACTTCAAACCATTGGTAAATACCCACCTCAGCTAGCTTCTCCATTATGTCGTAAACAATATTAGGATCAGATACGTCTGAAAGCTCAGCGGTTTGAAAGTAAACTTTAAACTCTTCTAAAATTTCTTCAGGGTCGTTTACAAAATCCAGCACAAAGGTTTTATCTTTACCTTTGCAAGTACGGTTTAACCTAGAGAGCGTTTGAATACATTCAACACCCTTTAATGGCTTATCAACATACATAGCCACTAACTTAGGTTGGTCAAACCCTGTTTGAAACTTATTCGCGACTAACATTACTTGGTAGTCGTTAGTGTCAAAGGCTTTGCGCATATCGCGGCCACGCAAATTAGGGTTCATCGCTTTTTCAGTAAAAGCATGATCAGGAATATCTGGGTCGTTTACTTCACCAGAAAACGCCACCATTGCATTTACGTTTTCATAGCCTTTATCCATTACATACTTTTCAAAGGCAAGCTTGTAACGTACAGCTTCTAAACGGCTACTCGTCACCACCATTGCTTTGGCTTCTCCGCCTAATAAGTGTTTAATTTTGGCATTAAAGTGCTCAACAATTGTTTCAACTTTTTGTGCAATATTGTATGGGTGTAATCTTACCCATTTAGCCATTTTAGACGCCGCTTTTTTGCTATCTACTTCTTGATCAGACTGCGGGTTATCATGAGCTAATTGATAAGCCACGCGATAACTGGTGTAGTTTTGCAGCACATCTAAAATAAAGCCTTCTTCAATGGCTTGGCGCATTGAATACACATGAAAGGGTAATGGCTTATTAGTATCGCTTAGCGGTGCGTCTAAATCTTCAGGGCGGCCAAATAGCTCTAAGGTTTTCGCTTTTGGTGTTGCTGTAAAGGCAAAATAGCTAATATTGTTAGAGCCTTTACGGGCCTCTAGCGATAAACGCAGCATATCTTCACTGTCTAGCTCGTCATCGCCTTCAAGTTGTTCCGCCATAAGCACTTCACGTAACTTACGTGCTGTTGTTCCCGTTTGGCTAGAGTGCGCTTCATCGGCTATTACCGCAAAACTTCGCCCAGCTAGGGTAGAATCTTTTCGTATTGCCTCTAAAACATGAGGAAAGGTTTGAATGGTCACAATAATAATCGAGGTACTGGCTTTAAGCTCACCGGCTAGCTGGCTCGACTTACTGCCTTGTGCCTCTTCGCGGTTAACCCGCGCTATCATCCCTTCGTTATGATCAAACTGATAAATGGTATCTTGTAGTTGGCTATCTAAAACGGTTCTATCGGTAATGACTATTACTGAATCAAATACTTTGTCGCCTGCTTGTTTTTGTAATTCGGGGTGCTCAGTTAAGTAATGTTTAGAGGCCAGCTGGTGCGACAACCACGCAATAGAGTTCGACTTACCCGAGCCCGCACTGTGTTGAATAAGGTACTTTTTACCCGTACCTTCAAAATCAACTGTATTTATAAGCTTAGAAACCACAGCCCATTGATGATAACGCGGGAATATCATGGTTTCTTTTACTTTTATTGGGCCATCAAGTTGCTCTTCGTCTTTTACTTCTAAGTGAATATAGCGGCTTAAAATAAGTAACAAGTTATCTTTTTGAAAAATCTCGTTCCAAAGGTACGAGGTCGCATAGCTGCCATCAGCCGGAATATCATTTCCCGCAGCGCCTTCGGCTGTACCTTGGTCAAACGGTAAAAAGAAGGTTTTATTCCCCGCTAAACGGGTCGTCATTGCCACGTTATATTGGCTTACTGCAAAATGAACTAACGCACCACGTTTAAAGGTCAATAATGGCTCTGCCTTTTTAGTGATTGGATCTTTTGGCTGGCGGTCTTTCATGTATTGCACTTTGGCATTATTGAGCGACTGCTTAAATTCAGACTTTAACTCACAAGTTGCAACCGGTAACCCGTTTACAAACAGGGTTAAATCTAACCGGCCATCATAACCATTCGGTGAGTATTTAAGCTCAGGCACCACGCGTAAAATATTTTTATTATAGCGTTTACTCGCATCAGGGTTTAAATCGTGATCAGGCTTAAAGCTACATAAACTAAATTTAGCGCCACGGTCTTTAATCGCATTACGTAATACCCAAAGCGTGCCTTTGTTTTTTAAGTTACGTTCTAGGCTTTTAAGTAAAGCATCAGCGGTTGCTGTAGGGCTTCGGTCAGTCTCTGGGGAATGTTTTTGCAGCTTATCCCATTGCTCAGGCTGCGAGTCTTTTACAAAGGTAACAACATCTTCTGGGTAAAGAGCTAACTCTTTATTATATTTATTCGACTCACCCAGTAACCAGCCTTGTGCAAGCATTTGGTCAATAATGTCATTTTGAAATTGCAACTCTCTTACTGTTTTTGCTTGGCTCATTTACTCATCCTTTTGATTTAATCGTTGCTTTGCCTTGGCAATAGAATGCTGTAATTTTTGTTCGAGTAGTTCAACATCCATCAAATGCGTTAGGTATTCTGCAACATGAATATCGCTGCCTTCCATTTCAAGTAACTCAATTTGTTCTTGTTTTTTACTGGAGCACAAAATGATCCCAAGTGGTGGGTTTTCACCCTCTTCGGTTTCATATTTTTTTAGCCAGTTGAGGTATAGCTCCATCTGGCTTTTGTGGCTGTGTTTAAACTTTTCGAGCTTTAAATCAATTGCCACCAAACGCTTTAACTTACGGTTGTAAAATAGCAAGTCGATATAAAAATCATCGTTGTCAATTTGGATACGCTTTTGACGCGCCACAAAACTAAAGCCGGCACCCAGCTCTAATAAAAACTGCTCAATGTCTCTTAAAATGGCATCTTCTAAATCTTTCTCTAAGTAGCGGTCATTCAGTTCTAAAAAATCGAGAATATAGGGGTCTTTAAGCAGCAGTTCCTGCTTATACTGGCCTGAATTTCGCAGCTCAGAGAGTTCAGCCACAATGGTATCGTCTGGCTTTTTAGAAATAGCCGTGCGCTCAAACAACAAGGCACCTATGCGCTCATCCAAGGTGCGGGTTGACCAGCGTTCCTGAATGGCCATTGTGGTGTAAAAGTCTCGCTTTATGGGTTCATCAATAGCAATTAACTGGCGAATATGGGTCCAACTCAATTGTGTACGCAGTGCGTGCACAATCTCTATATCCCAAAAAACCTCTGCAAACTTAACCATTTGCGCAAGGTTGCGTTTGCTCCAGCCTTTGCCAAATTGCACCGTTAGCTCATTAGAAAGCGTGGCAATCACTCGTTTGCCATAATCGGCTCGCTCACCGCCCAGCACTGCTTGATTAATGCGATTACCCACTTGCCAATACAACAAAGTAATTTCGCTGTTCACTGCGACCGCAGCGCGCTGCTTGGCACTGTGGATCAGGGCGCTCAGCTCTTGGCTCAAGGGAGCTAGGCTTGTTAGATTACTCATCCTTAAATTCCTTGTGGCTGCCCCTGTTCTGAAACAAAGTCACGCACGTCAATCTTACCTGTTACTGCTGCGGAGATAAGGGCGGTTTTACGCTCTTGCATAAGTTTAATTGCGGATTCAGATTTTAGAGTTAAATCATCAAATCTTTTTAAACTTTTGAATAAAAAGTCAATAATTTCTCTACTTTCATCTTTTGATGGGATCGCTATTTCAAAATTATTATATTTATCTGCACTGACATTTTGTATTGTTGCTTGTATTTGGGAGCTTTTTATCCAGTCCCAGTAAAAGTTCGTCAAGGTATTAAAGTAAACCCAATCAGCATCAATGATACCTTCATTAATACTCGCTTTAATTAAGTAACCTGCAAAGCAACAGCTTCCCCACGAATTACGATATATAAAGCTCTTACCTACTGTTCCTCCACTCCTTGCGAGTAAGATATCTCCGTCTTTTAGCATATAAGGTAAAGCTATTTCTTGTGGTAGAGATCTAAAAGTATCATCCCTCAACGTTCCGTCTTCATCAACATCTGTTATTCTTACAAATCTAGGTTGTGATTTGTCAATATCTTCAGCCGCTTCATTTGCACCATAAAGCAAAGGCTCTTTAACTATATATTTTATTTTTTTAACTTCCCAATGCTCTGGCACTTCACCTAGCCATTCTACGCCTGAGTCGCGCATTGGGGCATTGGGGTTTAGTCCTTTTGTCACTGCGTGAGAAATGACCGCTTGGCGTTTTTCTTTTAACAGCTCAATTAGCTTTTCTTGCTTAGCGATTAAGGTGTCGATTTTAGCGGTTTCGTGATCGAGAAAACTGGCGATTTTTTGTTGTTCATTGTATTCAGGTAGCCAAATACTTATGTTCTTTAATATTGCTTGGGTAACACTGAATACCTTAACTCCTTTTACCGCATCTCTAACCTGAGTTCTAAATTCAGTCGAGTCAAAAAGATAAGCTAAAAATCGATAGTAGTTTGTTATATTAGGTCGGATGACTACTGTATGATAACCAGCAAATAAAACCTCATCACTAATAAGTTGTGTAAAGTTACCTGACCCCTCGATATCTTCAGATGTGTCAGCAAATATAAAATCACCTTTGGATAAAATCGCATATGGTGAAGACTCCAGATACTCTTTATCAACACATTTTAATTGATGCTTTAGTGGATCTATTTCAAACCCATATTTTGAATGTACTTCACCATAACTAACACAGGGAACACCCGTATCCTTTAGGTTAGCTTTTGTAATCGTTAAACCACGACCAAAAGATGAAATAAACCGAACCTTACTCGTTGACCAAGCTTTTGGTATCTTCTCAAGAAAACGTAACTCAGTATCTCTATACTCAGGATATGCTTTATACTTTCTTGCGCTCAAGGCTGTACCTGCCATTATGAATGTACCTCGTTAAGCAGCTGCATAATATCACTCGATACTTTATCTAAATCCGCATCAATTTCGATGAGTGATCTTGGTGGTACGTATTCATAAAAATGGCGATTAAATGGTATTTCGTAGCCAACTATACCTACTTCACCGTCTTGCTCATCCGTTTTTTTAGTATCAATCCACGCGTTTGGCACATGTGGTAGTACTTCACGGGCAAAGTAGTTATCAACAGATTCAGTGAGTGGTACGTTTTCATTATCACGCAAGTCTGGGTTGGCTTCTACCTTGCCCTTTACTTTACATACTTCTGCTTCGTCATCGTGTTCGCTCAAGTGCTTAACAATCAGTTTAAGCTGGGCAGCGCTTAGCTTAACGGCTACTAGTCTAGCTTTGAGTTGTTTGAGGAACTTATCACGCGATAAATATTTCTCTTGTTCAAAAGAAGCAAGCGCATCCAGAATGGCTTGTTGAGTCGTTTCATCCATTTTCGCCCAAGCGTTATCGGCTTGCAGGGCTTCAAGGCGCAGTTCATCTTTTGGGTAAACAGCTAGTTGTAATGGGCGCTCTACTGTAATACGGCGATAACCAAACGCTTGGTAATCGAATATTTTACTAAAGTCGTTCTCTACAAATTGGCCGTATGTTTTAACAATGGTTTCTATCGCGTCTTCTGTTAGTTCTTTACGTTTGCTACCCAGTGATTTACGCATTGCTGCATAAAATACATTCTCATCATTTCCTTCAACTTCACCGCCACCACTACGGCCTCTGCCGCCTGTTTTAGCGCGCTCTTTTGCCGCATTTATAAGTTGTACTTTGCCTTTACGGTTAGCAGGTTTATGGCTTGAAAGCACCCACACATAAGTTGATATGCCGGTGTTATAAAACATATCCGTAGGTAGGGCTACAATGGCCTCTAGCAGGTCGTTTTCAAGAATATAACGGCGAATTTCACTCTCACCACTCCCCGCACCACCGGTAAATAACGGTGAGCCATTTAAAATAATACCAATGCGCGAACCACCTTCGTGTTGTGGGCGCATTTTGCTAACTAAGTGCATTAAAAACAGTAACGAGCCGTCAGACACGCGCGGTAAACCCGCACCAAAGCGGCCTTCAAAGCCTTTTTCGGTGTGTTCGTCGTTAATTTGTTTTTGTATTTTTTTCCAGTCCACACCGAATGGCGGGTTTGATAACATGTAATCAAACTTTTCGGTGCGTAACTGGTCATTCGATAAGGTATTGCCGAGCTTAATGTTATCGACCTTTTGGCCTTTAATAAGCATATCGGCTTTACATATAGCGTATGACTCTGGGTTTAGCTCTTGGCCAAATGCTGAAAGCGATGCTTTATTGTTAAGTTCTAGTACGTATTCCATACCCGATGATAAAAACCCGCCCGTACCCGCTGTTGGGTCGTAAATTGAGCGAACTAAGCCCGATTGCGTAAGCGCATCGTCGTCATTGGTAAACACTAAAGAGGTGGTTAAACGTACAATGTCGCGCGGGGTAAAGTGCTCACCCGCGGTTTCGTTAGAGCTTTCAGCAAAGCGCCTTATTAGCTCTTCAAACACTAAACCCATGCCATAGTTATTAATAACATTTGGGTGTAGGTCGGTTGTAGCAAAGCGTTTAGCTACTTTATAAAGTAGGTCGGCTTCAGCAAGCTTATCTAGGGTGTTAAAAAAGTCAAAATGCTCAAAAATTTCACGCGCATTAGGGCTAAACGATTGAATGTAACTCTCTAGGTTACTGGCTACATCGGTTTCGCCGAGGCGGTTTAAATCCATTTTTGAGGTATTGTAAAAACTTAACTGCGCTGCGTGAGTAAGGAGCTTGTCTTGCGCTTCAATTGGCATGGCTTTTACGGTTTCGTACTTTTCAAGCACAGCAGGTTTAGTGGCTTCAAGCACACACTCTAAACGCCTTAACAGTGTAAAAGGTAGGATTATACGGCCATACTGAGATTGTTTAAAATCACCGCGAAGCAAGTCAGCGACTGACCATAAAAAAGCAGCGGTTGAAGAGAAGTTGTTATCTGTCATTTTGACCCTTTATTATTTTGTTTTCCGTAACTTAACTTACCATATCATTAGATATGCTATTTTTTAAGCAAGATTTAAAGATTATTTACCAGCACTGAAGGCAGTATTTTTTATTAAGGGTATTGTAACCTTTATTATGTTGTATGGTAGAGAAGCTTTATCAAATTAAGGTAATATTCATAATTAACAAAATAGTAATCTATAAATAACTCATAGCTTTAAAACGGAATTAAATTATGAAAAAGGAAGAAGTAGACGCACATGTAAGAGGTGTTGTAGACAAGCTAATTGAGCAAATGCAGGAGAACTTGGGGGAATGGATAGCACCTTGGCATAATGGCTTTTTAGAACCTAAAAATGCCATTACACACCACCTTTTTAGTGGCATGAATGCAACGCTACTTTGGGCGTCTACCCTTGAGAATACTTTTCAATCGGATGAGTGGGCTACACTTAAACAATGGAATACAAAAAAAGCGAAGGTAAAAATTCGCTCAAAAGGGACACGTTTATTTCGCCCTATTTACGCTAAGAAAAATAACCCCAGTGATGAAGATTATATTATTTATTTTAAACCTTATACGGTATTCAACGCTGACCAAGTAAATAATTACAATTCAGCACACCCTGACTTATTTGCAGATGATATGCCGATAGATCCGAGTGCTGATAAATTTATAGCCCGATGCAAAGCCAATATTACTCATGGCAATACCGATGCATTTTATAGAGTATACGAAGATAAAATATACCTGCCATTCCCCACTAACTTTGTAGATAGTTCTCATGGGAGCAAAAAGCATAATTATTATGCTACTGCTATCCATGAGTTAATTCATTGGAGTGGGCATGACTCTAGAATGAAGCGCAACTTAGCTAACAATAGTACTGAGCAGTATGCATATGAAGAGCTTGTTGCTGAACTTGGTGCTGCAATTATATGTACGCGGCTTGAAAATACAATTACACCAAGAACAGATCATGCAGCTTATTTGAAGTCTTGGATAAAGCATTTAAAAGATGACTTTCGTTACTTATTTAAAGCCGTAGATGACGCAAAAAAAGCAGTACATTTTTTGTATGAGTTAACAGGCATTGAAAACGCTGATGTGGATTGTGAAGATAAAGAGTTTGAACAACTTAATGATAGTGAAGCAGTAGAACCAGAGAAAATAATTCTTACAGGTTTTGTAAGTACGCTAAAAGTTAGTACGTGCTGTAACCATTGCCATGAAAGTTATAGTGTTACGTTAACCCGTTATGAAAATTTATCGTTTTGTGAGCAATGCTCAAAGCCAAACAAGCATCAT
Source organism: Pseudoalteromonas sp. Z9A6 (assembly GCF_011378805.1). Lineage (NCBI taxonomy): Bacteria > Pseudomonadati > Pseudomonadota > Gammaproteobacteria > Alteromonadales > Pseudoalteromonadaceae > Pseudoalteromonas > Pseudoalteromonas sp. Z9A6. The sequence goes on along the minus strand of NZ_WTKZ01000017.1, from coordinate 5,464 downwards.
ATTGAGTGGTAATTACTAGCTTTATTGGCGTAGCGACATTGAATAAAGAAAAAAACAGATAAATAAAATAATAATTTGTAATTAACATTTTCTATTTCAGCTACGCTTTGTTAGAGAGCTGAGAGGAATTTATATGTCCCATCAAGTTATTTGTTTAGAGGTGCAATTATTTAATAAAGAACAGCGGAATGAGCATTACAGATTAACTTTGCCTACTTATTGCTTAGTTGAGTTTGCCGAAAGACTCATTAATGAAATGCTTAATGCTCGCAAACTGCTAGAAGAAAATAATCTTTATGAAGTTGTTGTCAAAACAACTGAGGTCAATTGGTTTTATCAGCTAACTAACCGGTATCATCATTCGATGACTTCATACCTACATGTAACAAGCACAAAAATTGCGTTTTCTGGGCTGTTACCCCCAAATAAAGAACCTCACTTCATTACCCCATATGTAGATATTAACGATATAGCTTTGCCTGAGCGGAATATTAAAAGCGTTATATTAGATAAAAAACGTGTGCCATTAGTTTTATCGTTAATTCGTGAGCTGGAAGCTAAACAAGAGGCGTTTGAAAACACCTCTGACCTATACTGGCAGCTTGAAAATATAGTTTCGCCGATTCGAGATTTAGATGACAAGTGCACTAATGTGCTAACGACAGAACGTGACGAATTACTATCTAACTTAAATGAAGAGTCGAACACGCTAAGTGTACAAACTGAACGGCTTGAACTTGAGATTGAGCAAATAGTATTAAGAGTCATAAAGCGTATTTTTGGTGTGGTTTATGGTGACTTAATTACTCATATTGACACTAAAAATAGAACCACTAGCTTACGGTTTGAACATGCTTATTACTACGACAAGAAAATTACATTTAGTGGTACAGGCATTACAAAGCAGGGAAAGGTTGGTAAGCGACATCAGTCTTTTAGCATAAAGATTATGGCTGAGCGTGAGTCTGTATGAATATTCAAACTTTGCTATCAGAAATCAAACAGGCTAAAAAGCGCAGGGTAATTTTTGATTATCACCCATCACCTGTTAGTGGTGTAGATGTAATGGCAAAAGATTGGAAACCAAGCTTAGTACTATTACATGGTTTATTTAAATCACTTAAAGCAAAGAACTGTTCTATTACAATTACCTGGTGGGGCCAAATATTCATTACCCCTGAGAATAGCAACACTGCATTTGAGTTAGCACTTGGCTACAAATTAGTAAATGTTGAAATGCACGATGTACGCACTTTAATGAGAGAGCAAGATTTCACTATTTTGAGGCTGGCAACGGCCACCCCTTATTACACAGTAAGTTTGAGAGCTCACCGAAATAGTACTAAGTGGAAGGACATACCTTTTGATATAGGCCGTGACTCTGCTGAAAAACTCGCTACAGCCCTTCACTTAGACATGCTTATTAAGATTAAAAGTTATAGTAGCTCAGGCTTACAAGTTGAAAAATTTAGCTTATCTGACGATGATTTACTGGCGGCGTTACATTATGGTGCTGCAAAATTTGGTATTAATTCGCAGTTTTACAGCATCTCTTCAGTAATACTTAATTCTATGAGGAGGTGGGAAATTGAGTTGATGGAAAATCAAATAACAGTACAAACCCAGTACCCAATAAAAAGCAGAACTTTTCAATTAAATGATAAAGAAGTTATGTTTTTAAGATCTTTTTTACCACCCATAGTTTGTAAACCTGAGTGTTTTAAAAGCACTTAAATACTTATAAAACTAAAAAAGCGCCCTGATTAACTCGGAGCGCTTTGCGTTTCGGACAAATAAACAAGAGGGTTATACAAATTTAAATAACAAATATTTGAGCGCTACCTTCATACTACGCTTATTACTTTGGCAATATTTCTCATAGTTGATTATGCCAATAGCCATCTTGGTACAGAATAAGGTCAGTGTAATAAACCAGGCAAAATTTTGAGTTGATTGGTACTGTAAAAACAGTAACCCTGAGCCACTAAAAGCAATAGTCGAATAGACAATTTCTATTCGATAACCACGGATAGCTTTTAAGATTTTGAGCATTAAAAGCCGTCATCAGATGCATCAAAATAATCGTCTTCTATTGACCCTTCTATTTCGTGCACTGTCATTACTCTGTCTGGCTGGCCTATCACATTGCCACCAACATCTACGATATTAGCGCTCGCATTTGTGATAGGTAATCCTGTTGTTGGATTAATAGCAATATCATTAGCGTCGTTTTTCATTTTTAAACCTTAATAATCATTAATTAATGCTTTCAAATTTAATGATTTCGTGATAAAAATCAAACATGTTTGACTGCGCAGCTCAGCAACAAACGGTTTGAATTAAGTAATTAACCTTTCCCTTATTCCACCTAATTTTATTAAGTAAAAACCTTTTATTCTTTTCTAAAAAATTCATTAATAAGTTTAATTTGGAGGCGGCTTTTGTCTGCAAGACAGGTTTTTAGATCGCATTTTTCGGCACGAAAAACTGCAAAAAAAGCGTCTCAGAATGAGACCAATAGCTCGCGTAATACGTTGGAGGCGAAGCCGGAAATGTATGGAGTCGCGCGAATGTACAGCTGGTCTGTACCAACCGCGATAGTGTTTCGCATCAGCGAAATTCGATTAAAATTTGGCACAAATTGATATCGAACCATCTATTTTCGTCAGAAAATAAAAGCGAAGAAAAATGCGGATAATGGGGCACCCATCGCATTGTCTGTAGCGGCGGTATGGCGGTTGGTACAGAGCGTAGCGAGGTGCATTCGCGCTGGGTCTACAACGCTAGCGCGATAGCGCGTCGAGTCAGCTCGTTGCGGAGCAACACCAGAGCTGGCGGGCGTTTTAGACCCTATGGTTGAACAACGAAGTTGAGAAGCCATCCGCTGAAGGCGGTTTTTGTTGCGATAATTATCGCGACAATCATTCCGTACATGCTGTAAGAGCATCTCGGAATGAAAAACGGAAATACATTTATAAAATGATGATAATTTTTGTGTTGCGGTACTAGTTAATTTTACTAATTAACTCACTAAAAGGATTTTGTGAATTGACTCAGCAGCCATCAAAAAATTTAGAAATAAACAGCTCATTACTACTTAACTACCCTCGCTATTTTGATATAGATATGCGGTATTATCCAGGCGCAAATAACTATCAAAAAGGCGTTAACCGAACTAGATTAACCGTTTTAATTGCTATTCGATTTTCTATTGTTACACCAGGGATTATTCGTTGGTTATATTGCATCAACCATCGGTTAGCACTAGAGCATTTAAACCGGCTAGAAAACGATGGGCTATTGCGTGTGGTAAAAACACACCGAAGCCCAGACGGTCGAGTCTATGTACCTACCTACACTGCAGCCAAATTTGCAGAGGAGTTAATGGGCATCGATATACATTTTAGAGCGAATAGAAACCCTGCTCTGCAGTTCAATCAAAACAATGTAATGCATAACCTGATTAATGCATTTGTCATGCTGCGCGGTATACATAATTACCACAGTGATGAAACGTACGCACCAATGTGGAATGGGTTTATTACCGAGCCTGAATTTAAACGTATCAATAACCTATCTGATACACGAACTGTGGATGGTGCTGTGCGACTCCTAGATGGCTCTGTTGCAGCAATTGAAATTGAGCATTCATTTAAAAATAAAACGGCACGACAGGTCATTTTACTAAAATATTTGGCCTCGTTAAGAAATAGCGATTACAGTAAGATTTTTTTATTCTCTCAATCGGTCAAAATTTTTGATGACATTAAACGACTCCACGAACAACTATTTGAGGAAATGCCGCAACGTTTTGACAAGAAGACACGAGCACCACTTCTCAGTGAGAGCGATGCTGAGCTGCTGCGTGCCTCAATAATATACCGAACTAAATTGTGCTCTGAAATTGAAAAAATGTTTTACTCGTAATGCAGTAGTATAAACATTAAGGCGTTATGGTTGTTTTTTATTCAATTGTTTAGAGTAAAAAATCTTAGATTCATCGTCACCAAGGATTTTTGCATATTCCACGCAACGCCTTACATCTGCTTTTTTCAGCTTAAAAGTAGGATTTTGATTCTGTTTTAACAACTCATAAGTTCTTAATAACGTGAGGTTTGCACGAGCCCACTCGCCCTCTTTAGCTGACCCTTTTTTAACTCTAGGGCGGCGAAATAGATTTGGCCTAGCTATATGTTCACTTTTACTAGGGCATTGAGTGCTGTACGCAAACTCAATCGCAGTAATACAATTGCCCATTTTTTTTGGCTTAAACTTTACGCATATATCTGTGTGGGCATTGATTTTTTCAATAGCAGGTAGCAGTACGCGATTTTTAAAATCCCGCCATGCTCCATATGATTCGGATAAAAATAATTTCTGTTTCATCTCTGGCAACTGAAAATTCACAACTACCTCGCCCTTCCGTTTGTAATTTTTATAATTTCGCACCCTATTTAGAAGTGCGTAGAGCCGAAATGATGCTAGGTTGTTTAATTTTACTGTGTTATGAAAAAATAACTCTGTGAAATCACCCTTTATATTAAAAATATACGGCTCGATGGCTTCTGAAAACTCCAGTGTAATAAACGACCCTTGGTTTTTCAGCTTTTCGTATGTGGTATTGCTCACCCAAGGGATTGAAAACGCTTCATCTTTATCATCTAAAATAGTGACAAATTTATCTCTTAGTGACTCTGCAGCTGCGCTCAGCTGCTCATAGACACTGCTTTTATTGAGGCCGAAACACTTGGCATATTCCGTTGGATAAATCACAATTTTTCCTGGGTTAGGCTTTTTTGAATTAACCTTAGACAGCGCGAGATTTATTAATCGCTGCTCATTAATCTCTAGCGAATATCCCGCATGTAATAGCTTATTGGCGAAAACAATTTTTGGAGAATTTTTACTGCTCATGTCACTACCTTATTTCTAGTTGATGCAGTTATGCTAACCGCGGCTCAACCAATAAAAGAAATTTCGGTAAGTTTTTTGGTAAATAAAATTTTTATTTATTCACGGTAAAGTGTCCTCCTAAACCGTATAAATTGCCCACTCATTTCGTATAAAGCGCCACAACAAACATATAAACTGCCCACAAACACAGTAAATATTTCATTTAATTTCAATAAGATAACACCCTCTAAAAGTATTAAAATAGAAAAAATAAAAATAAAGGCACATTTGCCACTTTCTATTTTTTATTAATTTATTTCTGACGGTTAAAAAATAAATCGCGGATTCAAATCTGAAGTGCATAACGTTTAGGCGGCTTTAGCCGCCAAGTGATCCTGCATCAATTTTGCAGGCGTTTCAAATCCAAGTGTCTTCCTCGGACGATTATTAAGTTGCTCAAGTACTGGTATAACCTGCGCTGGTGTTACCGCCTTAAAATCTGTGCTCTTCGGCCAATACTGGCGTAGTAATCCATTCGTGTTTTCATTCAATCCGCGCTCCCATGAGTGAT